>JAHDBB010000444.1 GCA_020630635.1 Chitinophagales bacterium | reverse complement strand
ACTAGCCCCGAATGGACTAAATTCTAATACCAAAATATTAAATTCTAAAACGGTTCAGTTCGTGAAGCGTTCTATCCATTCCAAAATAGCCCCGATAGTAGTGGTATCACCAAATAGCGTTGGCAAAAGGGTTCGGGTAGCTTGGTGATGAGAACGGATAGCGGGACTTTCCAATACAACGAAGCACTAGACCGTTCGCTCCAAAATAAATGTATTTTTTCAAAGGACTTCATTTATCCATTATCTTCTTAACTTTCTCTTAACGCTTACGAATCAAATAGACTACATTTGCAAAAAAATATAAATATCTTACTTAAAAATATTCTATTTATACGGAGAAGAACGAAAAAAGTATTAACTTCATCTTTGTGAAGCAACAAAAATAAGTTATTCCATGTGACATTGATATTTTCCGATTTTTGTTGTTGAAAATACTCGTCGTAGCCCTGCTATGACTGCGTTTTTCGCCTAAAAAATCAAAAAATCTCTTATTCCCATTTGGGAATACTTTATTTCTGATACTTCACTTTGGGAGTATGCCACATTCTCAACAACACACTTTATGCTTGATTTTTTATCTATGAAGAGAATAGAACCCGAAAATATGACCAAAGAAGAGGCCTTGTTGCATTATAAACAAATGGAGTTAGATTCTTTGTTGCAGGTGACGGATGCCATCAATCGAAATGATTCGTCAACGGATTTGTACCGAATTTATGGGTTTATCCTAAAGGCACAACTTCGTTTACAACGCTTGGTCATTTTTTATAACAATGATGAAAACTGGGAATTGGCGCATCAATATGGATTGGAAAAAGTGCCAAGAGACCAAATTATGATGACAGAAAGATGGTTTGATCATCGAGAACCCGTCTTTTTAGATACGATACCCATAGATCCCATCCGACAACATTTTGATGTATTGATGCCTGTGTATCACAAAGACCATCCATTGGCATTTGTGTTATTGGGCAATCTTGAAAATAACTCTCCCGAAAGCAAAGATGCACGTTTAAAATTTATTCAAACCATTACCAATATCATTATTGTTGCGATTGAAAATAAACGGCTATTTAGAAAGCAATTGCAACAAGAACGGATGACGAAGGAATTGGAAGTCGCAAGAAATGTGCAAAAGATGTTGATTCCCGATGTATTGCCCAATAATGAACATTTGAATCTGTCAGCCATTTATATTCCTCACGACAATATTGGCGGCGATTATTACGATGTTTTTCATATTTCTAAGCAAGAAATTTTGGCATGTATTGCCGATGTTTCGGGCAAAGGAATTTCAGCAGCTTTATTAATGTCCAATTTTCAAGCACTCATCAAAGTATTGGCAAAAGAAAATATAGGATTGGTCAAATTGGTCAATAAATTGAATGAAAGGGTCGAAGAAATTACCAAAGGCGAACGCTTTATTACTTTATTTTTGGCAATCTATAATTTAGAAACAAGGGTTTTTAAATATATAAATGCAGGTCATCCGCCGCCTTTATTGTTCCAAAAAGGTGAGAAAGAAATTGTAGAATTAAAGTCGGGTTGTACCTTGATCGGAGCATTCGACCAATTGCCTAAAGTCACTGAAGGCAGCATCACTATTCCACCCCAATCTAATCTGGTGATGTACACAGACGGCTTGAGTGATGTGGTCAATGAAGCAGATGAATATTTTGAGGAAAAGAATTTATACGAGTTCATTTTACAACAAAATAGTGAAGACAGTAAAGCTCTAAATGATTTGCTTTTGGCTTATATTGATCGCTTTAAAGGGACTCGTAAATATACGGATGATATTTCTATCTTGACTTGGGAGTTCAATTAGGTTGTTTTGGTGTTAGGTGGTCTTCATCCTAAAGAATGAAGTAAAGTATTTTTTTTAGGAGCGTACTTTTGGTGCTTCGTTGTATTGGAAAGTCCCGCTATCCGTTCCTATCCCTCTTGTAGAGCAAATTCATGAATTTGCTCTACAAGGGGATACCACTACTATCGGGGCTATTTGGGTTGAGTTCTATACTCCTTATTACTAGTAAAAAAACAATCATTTTTGAAAATCTAATATAAAAAATCATGGCTTATAGAGATTTTACTTTATCCAATCTGCGTGAAAAATTTCAAATAGAGAATAAAGTAGTGGATTTATTTGACGATCAAAATTTACAGCCGATCTCACCAAGTCAATTTTTAATACAACAATTACAAGAAGCACAAGGACTACCCATAAAAAGTGAAAAAGCAAGATCAGAGTTAATTATAACGCCCATTCTTTTAGAAGTCAGAAGAATAAATAATAATTTTTTTACGATTTATTCTGGGGATTCTTTGATAGTTGATAAAGAGAAAGGCTTGACAGGAGAGTGTGATTTCATTATAGCCAAAGATACAGGATCTTTTACCATCAACATGCCTATTTTGACCATTGTAGAAGCGGAAAGACAAGATATCGAAATGGGTATCAATCAATGTGCGGCACAATTGTATGGAGCCTATTTGTTTAATCAAAAGGCAGGAATTGACTTAGAAAAAATATATGGTTGTGTGACGACTGCTGATGATTGGAAGTTTCTTATGCTACAAAAAAATGTCATTTATATAGACAATATAACTTACTATAAAAATCAACTAGAAAATATTCTCGGAATATTTCAACTCATTGTCGATTATTATAAATCAAAATTATAAAAAGCTCAAAATTACTCAATCCCCAAAAAACGATAACCTCTTTCTGTATAATATTCTAATAAACGAGGAAGGACAAAACGCACTTTTTCTTCACATTTCAAGGAGTCATGTAAAACCAAAATCGAGCCAGCATTCATATTATCGTAAATGCGTTGTAAACATTTTTCTTTACTAACTTTTTCATCAAAATCTCCTGCCATTACTTCCCAAAAAATCATGCGATATTCTTGTTTTAATGCCTGATATTGTGACCACTTCAATTGTCCATAGGGCGGACGAAATAAGTTAGAATCAATCAAGTCTTTAGCCTTTTCAACATCTGCCAAATAGGTTGAAGTCGCTGTTTTGAGTCCATTAAAATGATGATAAGAATGATTGCCAATTTGATGACCTTGTTGTTGGATTGCTTGAAATAAATCTGGATACTTTTCGACTTGTTTACCCAAACAAAAAAAGGTCGCTTTTGCATCATATGGAGCAAGTTGTGACAGCACCCAATCTGTAACATGGGGCGTAGGTCCATCGTCAAAAGTCAAGTAAATGCAAGGGGTTGAAACCTCTAAACGAAAAACAGCTTGAGGAAAAAAACTTTGTATCCAACTTGGTGTCTTGACCCAATACATCGTATTTTATTTCGATTTAGTAGCAAACATCTGCCAAACTCAATTCATTGAAACTAAAAGGAAGTCGAATATCGGTATAACCTGCTTCTTCCAATGCTTTAGCCGTAGATGCACCAATAGCTACGATGGTTTGGTGAGAACTAAGG
The DNA here is from genome assembly GCA_020630635.1 of Chitinophagales bacterium. Classification (GTDB taxonomy): domain Bacteria; phylum Bacteroidota; class Bacteroidia; order Chitinophagales; family UBA2359; genus JAHDBB01. The sequence goes on along the minus strand of JAHDBB010000444.1, from coordinate 2,184 downwards.
GCTTGTTGGTTTAGATAGGTTTTGACATTAAGCGGACTAGTAAATACCACCACATCGACTTCTGGTAAGTTGAAATTTCTTTTGGGTTGATTGCCATAAACCACCAAGTTTTGAACTTGCACTTTTCCTTCCAATAACTTTTGAATATGTTGGAGAGAGTTTTGAGCCATCGGAAACAAAACCTTTTGATTCGCAGCCAATTTTTCAAACTCATTAGCGACTTGTTGGAGATCTGTATGTTCTCCAATAAAATGAATATCTTGTTGATACTTTTTAAGTGCCAAAGCAGTTCCTTGTCCGATAGCTGCTACTTGTATATTTTCCGAAAGAGTAGGAGACTGTTCAAAGAAATATTGTACGCCTCGTCTGCTTGAAAAAAAGAGCCAATCAGTTACAGGAGTTTCATTAAAAGCAACAGGCGAAAACTCAATTAAGGATTCTCCAAAAACTTGATGTCCTTGTTTGGTTAAGTTGGTTTTAAAAAAAGTTGCTTTATCCAAATCTCTAGTGATAAAAACCCGTTTAGAGGTTGGTTGTTTTAATAGCTCAACCGCTTGATTGATTAAGATACTTGGGTTTTCATCATTCAAGTAAATACGTTTGATCTTAAAATCATGGACTTCCTTTTCTTCTTGATTTTCTGTGGTTGGATTCGTTGTTCCATAAGTTGCCCAAAGATGATACGTTTCTTCATCCTTTTTGCAATAAATGCCGATAGGTTGCTGACAACCTCCTTCCAACTTATTTAAAATACTTCGTTCTACATAAATACTTTGAGCCGTATACTCATCATGAATTTGGGAAAGGATGCGAGCCAATTCTTGGTCTTTTTCCCGAATTTGAAAAGCCAATACTCCTTGTGCAGGTGCAGGAATAAATAAAATAGGCGGTAATTTGACAACGATATAATTACTCAAATCGAGGTCTAAACGATTTAATCCAGCAGCAGCCAATACCACCGCATCTACTTCTTCATCTGCTTTTTTAACTCTTGTTGGAACATTGCCTCGAATGGCTTTGATTTTTAAGTCGGGGCGAAAGTGCAAAAGTTGAGACGCACGACGAGGCGAAGAAGTTCCTACGGTTGCTCCTTCTTTTAAAGATAGAAATTTTCTTTCCGTACTATTTTTATTGATAATTAACCAATCGGCTGGATTTTCTCGATACGAGTTGGCGATGATAGATAAACCATCGGGTTGAGTCGTCGGGAGGTCTTTATAAGAATGTACTGCCATATCAATATCTTCATTCAACAAGGCTTCTTCTAATTCTTTGGTAAAAAAACCTTTTCCTTCGATTTTATTGAAACTGACATTTTGGATTTTATCACCCGTCGTTTTGATAATTTGTAATTTTACTTGATGACCGATTCTTTCCAGTTGTGTTTGTGTATAATGTGCTTGCCAAAGAGCCAGTTGACTTCCTCTGGTTCCGATAATGATGGTTCGTTTCTGTATTTCTGTATTCATAGATTGATTCTTTTTCGAGTCATCCTTTTTATGCTTTTGTACAAAATTACGATTTTTATTGAATGGTAAGTTATGAATGATGAATTATAAATGTGGTTCAACTGGTGATTTTTTTCTTTTGGAGCGAAAGGATGTTGTAATCCTTAATTGTCAATGATGAGTTATTAATACGGTTTTTTTTCGTGGTTTTTATTTTTTTGGAGCGAATGATTGGTGCTTCGTCGTCTTGGAAAGTCCCGCTGTTCGTTCTTATTCGTGTTGCCAACGTTTTTCTAAGCCAACGCTTCTACACGAATACCACTACCATCGGGGCTAGTTCGTTGAGGTCTTAATGTATAGCTACTTTTTTTGAAAATTTGTTAAAAAATGTTAAAATATCCATTAGGCGACTTTTTCGAAAATCCCGCTTTTTTCAAAAGTAAAAGGTTGATTATGAATGTTTTAGTGATTTAACCTCATTTGTGACATTGGAAACTAAAATGCACATTTTATAGTTGATAATACAAAACAACAACAACTATAAAGACGACTTTCAGCACGTGAGAAAGTCGCTTTTGAAATACAAAAAGCATTATTTGCAAAGATTGATTTAATGGAACAAAGAGATTTAATAAAGCTACAAATTGAGCAAGTAGGAAGGGTTTTGGGTAAAATCCTAGCAGATTTTGCCAGATTGAAAGAACAAGGACAAGTGACGCTTGGTATTGAAAAAACA
>JAHDBB010000443.1 GCA_020630635.1 Chitinophagales bacterium | reverse complement strand
TAGTCGATAGTCGATAGTCGATAGTCGATAGTCGATAGTCGATAGTCGCATACGGTTTTTTAAGACGAGTAGTTTTACTCAATTCTTTAGGATTGAGCTACACGATACTATTACTGGTCCTAAGAAGTCCAGACCAAAACGACCTAGCCCCGATAGTAGTGGTATTCGTGTAGAAGCGTTGGCTACCTAAAACTTGGCAACACGAATGAGAACGGATAGCGGGACTTTCCGCTGCGATGAAAGAGAAACCCTTCGCTCCTAAAAACGTAAAGCAAATTCACGAATTTGCTCGCCCCCAAAAATCCCATCCTCACTTTCCTAAAAAAAACCACATCCAATGACAAAAGAGCGATTACTCATCACAGGCGCATCTTCTGGCTTTGCTCTCGCTTTACTTCCTCAACTTAACCGAGAAAAATATCATTTTATTGGCATCAGTCGCTCGCTCCAACGTCTAAAAGATGTGCCTTTGGATGAAAGGATTGAAGGAGATATTGCGGATAAGGATTTTGTATTTGAATGTGTACAAAAAGCGGATAGTATTTTGCATTCTGCCGCAGTCACGCACGCCCTCAAAGCAGAGCAATATTATAAGGTCAATTTAGAAAGTACGACCTATTTGGTGGATGCTGCCAAACACCATCAACTCCAACGTTTTATTTTTATCAGTTCTCGGACGGCGGTTCCCAATAGTGGAGCTTATGGCGAATCTAAATTGGCTGCCGAACAGTATATCCAAAAACATTTTGATAATTGGCTGATCTTTCAACCCAGTGAGATTTTTGGCTTGACGAAAAAGGAAGGAATTGAAAAATTAATCGAAGATACGCTTTTTAAAGGTCAGGTGCTTTGTCCTTCGGGTGTCAAAAGTAAAATGTATCCGATTCATATTGACGATTGTATCGAGTTGACTCGCCAAGCAATGGAAGACCCAACTTGTAAAAATAAAGTGATTACCTTGAATGGTTCGGAAGGTTTTTCTTATGAGGAATTGGTGCAACATATTAGTCAAGCGATTGGAAAGTCTACCCGTATCTTGCCCATCCCTAAAATAGCCTTGCAAAGTGCCGCTAAAGTGATTGGACTCTTGGGTATAAATGCACCGATTGTTCCCGATCAAGTTGCTCGCTTATATGCAGACAAACCTGTTGCGCCCAAAACTAATTATCCTTATACCAAAGTAGTCGATTACGCCAAAGAATTGTATCAAAAAAAATAGCAGCATCCTAAAGAATGCTGCTAGGTTATTTGCGGTTTTCGTTTCCTTATTTCTTCGCCAAAATTTTATCATATTCATCCATATTGGAAAATAGTCTAAAGGCTTCTTGTACATTGGGATCATCATTCAAAGATGCCTCCAAACGACCTCTTTCATAATGATAACGACTCAAAATTTCGTATTTCAACAACTCCTTTAACTCGTCTTTGTGCTTGTAAATTTCTTGCTTTTTTAAGTCATCAATCTTAGCTTGCAAAGCTGTCAAATCTCCTTTTACCGTCTCTGCATAATTTTCCTCTTTCGTTGCTTCTTCCAACTTGTTTAATTTTTCTTCTGTCTTCGATTCAAAATCAATTTTATTGGATTGAACAAATTTCACAAAGTTTTCAAAGTCTGCATCCGTAAATTTAAACTCTAAAGGTGCTGCGATACTATCATATTGCAATTGATATTCATTGGCATATTGGAAGATGGCTTTTTCAGATTTCAAGCCTTCGATAAAAGGATTTTTATCATTTTTTTCGGTCACAATATCTGGTGTCACTCCTGAGTTATCATATACCTTTCGACCATTCTTCGTCAAAAACTCATTCTTCAAAGAATCTGGAATCGTGGCAGCTCCATTATCGGTATATTCTCCATAGTAATCAACGGCCTGAATGCAACGACCTGTTGGAATATAATACTTCGCAACCGTAACTTTTAGCTTAGAATTAAAGCCAATATCTTTGGTTTGTTGTACCAATCCTTTTCCATAGGTTTGTTGTCCAATCACCACACCTCTATCCAAATCTTGCATGGTTCCAGATACAATTTCAGAAGCCGAAGCCGACTTACCATTCGTCAGTACAACCAATGGTAAGGCTGGATAAGCAGGATCAGAGATAGCCTTGTATTCTTTTGCTTCTTCTGGATCACGCCCACTTGTTTTCACTAACATTTGTCCTTTCTCGACAAAGATATTATTGATAAAAATGGCTTCTCTCAAGTATCCTCCTGGATTGCCTCGAAGATCAAAAACTAAATACTTAAAGTTCTCGTTTTCTTCGGTCAATTTATCAATTTCACCTTGTACGAATTTTCCACAGGCGGGCGATAGGAAGGTCGATAAACGCACATAACCAACAGAATCATTCAACATTTTAGAGAAGGTGACATCTTTGGGTTTGATGACGGCTCTCTTTACAAACATGGTTTCATCGGTATCTTTGCCATAAAGTTGCAACAATAACTCTACTTCTGTATCGGGTTGTCCTTCGATAAAGATTTCAATTTCGCCAATAGATTTATCGGCAATGCTTCTACCGTCTATCTCTTTGATAATCGCACCTGGTTTGATGCCTGCTTCATCGGCTGGCAAACCTTCTAAGACTTCTTCGACAACGACCTGATCGCCCAACTTTCCAATCTTTACCCCAATATCTCCACCACTGGCAAAACGTTTCAATTTCGCTCCTTCGATTTGCGCTTCGGTGATGTAATTGGTGTAAGGATCTAACTTTTTAAGCATCGCTGTCAGTCCCGTTCTCATCAAACCTGCTGCCTCCACTTCATCCACATATGTTTCATTGAGTTCCTTATAAATGTTGGAAAATATCTCCATATTCTTTGACACAACAAATAGATCGCTTTCGACAAATGCCCATCCACTTGTTCCTAATAGAACCAATGCTAAAATCGTATGTTTGAAATATTTTTTTGTTTTCATTTTTCTATTTTTTTAGGAGAGAACGGTTTTAAGAGTCCATAGTTAATCAGTCGATAGTCCATAGTGCTGTTCAATTCGTGATTATTTCTTTTAGGAGCGAAGGGTTCGTTGCTTCGTCGTTACAGAAAGTCCCGCTATCCGTTCTTATGCTAAATGCCCCACAAAACCTTTTAGCCATCGCTGCCTTTAGCATACCACTACTATCGGGGCTAGATTGTTAGGGACAGAACCTATAGTAACTAAACCACTTTAGAATTTAGAAATTAAAAATTAGAATTTAATCCATTCGGGTCTAGATGGTTTGGGATAGAATCTTTAGTTTCTGCTTTTTGGCTCTTGTACACTTCATCCTAAAGAATGAAGCAAAACCTCTTTAAATATATTTTAGTCACCATCCATATAAACGCTATGGACCATCGACTAGCAACTATTGACCAAATAACTACTTCTTCGTCAAGATTCCTTTATATTGGACTTGACTTTCTAAGACCTTGACCGCTTCATCAATAAAAGGATCATTATCCAAACTCGCTGCAATGCGCCCTGTTTGATGATAATAGCGAGTCACGATTTCACTTTCCAAGTAGTCCGCAATTTGTTCTTTATATTTATACAAGTCCTTTTTCTTATCATGCTTGATTTTCGCCTCCAACTGTTCAATATCACTTTGGATAGTCGTATAAAAAGTCTCTTTCTCTGCTTCTTCTTTCAACTCTTTCAACAGACCCTCACTTTCTGTTTCATAATCGTATTCTTTATCAGAAAGGAAAGCAACAAATTTATCAAACAATGCATCATCTACATTAAAGTCTCTTGGTTGAGCGATGGTTGGATTATTGGATACAAAATCGGAAGTAAAATCAAAAATCAATTGCTTATTTAAGAGGCTTATCAAAATCTGGCTAAGGTCTTCCGCCTCCACCTCAATATCAGGGTCTACGCCTCCTGCATCATAGACTGTTCGTCCATTGGTAGTTGTATAAGCTGTTCTTAAGGAATCAGGTATTTTATCTGCTCCATCCTTATATTTTCCAGAGTAGTCAATCGCTTGAATACAACGTCCACTTGGTAAGTAGTATTTAGCCGTTGTCAGTTTTAGTTTTGCATTAAAGCCTACATCTTTGGTCGATTGTACCAATCCCTTTCCAAACGTTTTTTCTCCGACGATGATCCCTCTATCATAATCCTGCATGACACCTGCCACAATTTCAGAAGCAGATGCCGAGCCTCGACTAGTTAAAATAGCAATCGGCAAGTCTTTGGCAACAGGAGCAAAACGAGTTTTAAAAGATTTTTCCCATTGTTTGATACGTCCTTTGGTTCGCACCACTTCCTCTCCCCTATCAATAAATAAGTTGGAAATATTAACTGCTTCTTGTAAAAGTCCTCCTGGATTGCCTCGCAAGTCTAGGATCAAACCTTGTACATCATTATCTCGCTTCAATCCCTCATAAGCATCCTTGACACTCTTACTACAATCATTGGTAAAACTGGTCAATCGAATATAACCCACTTTATCATTGACCATACCAGCATACGGTACACTTTTGATTTCGACTTCTTCTCGATGCAAAGTGACGGTCTTACGTTCTCCCGTTCTTGGTTTTTCGATAACGAGGGTCACTTTCGTGCCTGGTGCGCCTCTCAAAACCTTGCTCACATCATCAGAGTCTTTTCCGATAAAAGAAGCACCATCTATTTCGATGATTCTATCGCCAGCAACCAAACCTTCTCGGTGTGCTGGAAATCCCTCATAGGGTTCAGCAATGATGACATATTCATCCGTTTTACGAATCAATGACCCAATTCCACCATATTTTCCTGTCATCTGCATATTATAGCCTTCCATCTCTTCTTCAGGATAATAGACAGTATATGGATCTAAGGATTCAAGCATAGCGTTGATGCCTTCTTCCAATAATTTTTCGGTATCCAAGTCATCTACATAGTAGGTATTTAACTCGGTGTATAGGCTGACAAAAAGATCAAGGTTTTTGGAGATTTCAAAGTACTTGTTTCCTGCGGTGAAAGACAAGGTAAGAAAAGCAACGAGACCTAATGCCGATATTTTGAACTTTTGAGACATATATGTAATGAAAAGTTTGGTTTGGGAAAACGATTATTGGAGATAAAGCCAGCGTCAAATGTAGGGCTAATTTTACTCTACCAATAAATATAACCTAAAATTGTTTCTTATCTTATACGGACTTTTACAAAAGACGTTTTTTTAAAAGAAAATTAACAGTATTTTTTTTGAGTGACTAGTGACTAGTGACTGGTGACTAGTGACTGGTGACGAGTGACGTTCTGTTCAATATGTGATTTTTGTTACGAATACGGTTTAGTTTGTAAAGCGTTGTGTCCTTCCAAAATAGCCCGAATGATTTAAATTCTAATTTTTAATTTTAAAATTCTAAAGCAGTTCAGTTACTATAGGTTCTATCCTCAACCAACTAGCCCCGATAGGAGTGGTATTCGTGTTGAAGCATTGGCTTAATAAAACAAGGCGACACGAATAAGAACGGATAGCGGTAATTCCTAATACGACGAAGCACTAAAAGTTCGCTCCTAAAAATAGGACTTGAAAATATAAAATAAGTCATTATTCTTTATTACGGAACTGGATCATGTCCATGTCCACCCCAAGGATGACAAGATAAAATGCGCTTAGTGGCTAAATACATACCTTTGATTACCCCATGTTTGGTGATGGCTTCAATGGCGT
>JAHDBB010000442.1 GCA_020630635.1 Chitinophagales bacterium | reverse complement strand
TTGTTATCATCAGGATCACTATCATTGCTCAACACCTCTATGTCAACGGCTACTCCTTCAACAGTTGCTGCATAATCTGTCTGTGCGATAGGAGGGGTATTGTTCGCAAAATCTTCATCATAAACACTAAAGTCATAAAAAATATCATCGCCAAAATCGGGGTCAAAGTTTTCGACTGTTACACCCAAAGAATCCTTTAAACGCAACCAGCCAAATCCATCGTCATTGCCAATGGCTGCCCAATACCAAAAATCTAAACCGTCATCACCTGTATCTGTCAAGCGAAGTGAGTAACAACCATTTTGTATAATCTCCAAATCATCATTGTATTCTGTATCATTGGTTAAACCAGAACGTTCTAAGATAACCTCACCTGCATGATTGGTCAACGTATAAGCATTCTCATTGGCTCGATTATTGGTTTTGAGATTGACCGTCATTAAGCCAGTGTACCATTCGCTTACATCCATAAAGTTTGAGGTATAAACGTTGTTGTTTGCATACTCATCTGCTCCTTCATTGGGATTGCTAATATTTACATGAAACTTCCTTTGTTCGTTATCTGTAAACCAGAAAGAAACATCTTCAATAGGTAATACGATTTCAGTTTTTTCCAAAAAGGCTAATTCACCTGTCCATTGATAGGTATAAACGTTATTTTCATCAACATAATATTCGATTTGTAAAGAAGTCAAAGGTGTCGTTCCATTATTTTGTATTTCGATGATCGGGTTTTTACAAGCAGGATTGATGCGTGCAAATTCCGTCATATCACTAGGGCGTTTGATATTGGTGATGGCAGCATCTAAGGTAAAGTTGGGTGCGCCATAAGTTACCAATTGTATAGAAGGGCGATAGTTGGCTTCGCTCATATTGGAGACAGGGTTAATACCGTAGTCAATGGTTACATTATCTCCTGTGACTAAATCGGTTATTTCAAATTCTTTGAGATCGGTAGCCATACCTGGACACCAGCCCGCACGGTCAAAAACCCAAGTACCGCCTTGTGGATAAACGGGATTATTGGCACATTCTTTCCATGACTGCCATTCATATTCAGTAGCCCAGCCATTGATATTGAGATGGTGGGTACGAGGGATAAACTCCCCATTTTGGCCATGTCCTGTTACAGCGACTCGTACCTTATACTGCTCTGCTTCTGTTGGTAAGCTAAGGTTACGGGGTTCACAGTGGGTATCGTTGGAAAGGCTTTCGTAAGAACGACCTGACCAAATCTGATTGGCATTCATAATGGGCCAAACTCCTTGTATACTGATAACTTCCCTTGTAGGAGTTCCTTCAATAAATAAAAACTTAATTCCATACTCTTCATTATTTCTTCCAGAACCCTCTATCGAAATTTGTTTGCTGCCTTTTAAAACGGGTGCAAAATCTGTCACATCAAATTCCCACATTTGACCTTCTGGTCCTAAATCTAAACCGTTGCCATAAGGCGTTACAAAAGATAAAAGTTCTAAGCGACTTTCCCATTTGGCAAAATAGTCGAACTGTTCAATAGTAAGATTGCCTTCTGGTTCTACCCAAAGAGAATCTACAATATTGGCTCCATCTTGGTCATAAATGTAGGTATATCCAGCTTCCCAATATTGGGTGGTATCTGTAGAAATGAGGTCATTTCCATCTGCTTCAAAAGCGATGACGGTATTTTGTTGATTGATAAAAGAATCTATAAGGGCGATGGTGGTAATGGTTTGTTCATATTCACCTTGTACAAATCCAACATTGGGGCGAATGTTTAATTCTGTGAAACTGGTTAAGAGCTTTTCACCCTCTAAACGCTTCCAATTGGGATTAAAAGCTTCTGCGATTATTTGATTGATAGATTCATCTAAAGTCGTATTTCCTGATCCTTCGTCAAAAGGAAAATAAGCAACCAAATCATCATAGTTGGGATGGGTTTCATCAATGCGTTTGTGCATCCATTCTCTAATAGTGACACTAGAAAGATTTTGTTTGAAGATGGTGAAGTCATTGATTTTGCCAAAGTATTTTAAATCAAAGTCAGCACTTCCGCCAATTCTAAATTCATTTAAAAAAATGTCATTGTATTTTCCCGTTCCTGATTGAAACAATAAGCCATTTAAAAATAAAGCCATTTGACCAGTCGAAACATTTTTCGTCATTGCCCAATGATTCCATTGCCCTCGATAATCTTCTGCATTTGCAGCTTTATTGATGCGATCATAACCATCTCCTTCATTCCCACAGTCCCAGTAAACTTGTCCATTGCTCCAAGGCAAATGACAATTGGCTTGTCGATTACCGATAGAATCCACTCCTTCAAAAATGGTACTATTGGCTGGCATAATTAAAGGATTGCCATAAGACCAAAAGGAGACGGTTATTTTATCACTGATTTCATTTAAAGCATTGTAAGGCAAAACAACACTTTCTTGTCCATTAAAATCTAAATAGTGGTCAATACCACCAGACTGTATTCCCATGGTACTCGCTGTTTCACTGGCGGCTACAGTAGAAGCCGTAGCAGCACCCATCTCTGAATGGGTATGACTAAACTCTACTAAAATATTAGAACTTCCATTCCATTCAAAAGGCTGGTAAAAATAAAAAGTATGTTCGCCTGTTTCAGTCAAAGGAGTATTTAAAAAATAAACTTCTGTAAAGTCGGTAGATTCAACAACAGCGGCTGAAAGTGTATCTTGATTAGAGTGTTTCAGTTTGATCTTTAAGAAATCAACTTGGTTGCCTAAGTCAGTTATATTTAAAGTCAATGCATTGATATTACCTGCTGTAAGACCTGCTGCATTGAGTTCTTCGGCAGTCCAAAGAAATTGGGTTTTACTGGTGGGAAGGTCGGTGGCAAATGGGGCAGAAGAAGCGGTATTGCCTGTTCCTATTTGCACCACATTTTCAGAGAGGACATTGTTGTTAATGACTTCTTGTTGAAGATATTGAAGATAAGAATAAGTAGGTTGGGAAGTATAAGAATAGGTTTCATCTCCCGAATAGTTGGAGATGGTGTAAGTGGGATGTGTTGCCGCTAAAGAGTCGGTTCGATTTGGGTCGGTAATAACCGTATTGCAACTGTAATCCCATTCGTGACAACCTACATTGCCATTGCCTACCAATGCATCATGACAACGCATATAGTATTGCATAATGATTTTTTCATAGGAAGTACTAGCATCATCTGGAAACTCAAAGGTGGCTGTTCGCTCATTCATTTCATAAGTGAAAGTCTCGACAACCGTAGTATCTTGAGCATTAAGGTTTTGGACAAATAAAAAAAGAATTGCCCAAAAAAATAGGGTGAAAATAGATCTCATCTTCAAACAAGTTTATTTGGTGATTGATTTATGAGACTAAAATACGATTTATTTATAATTTTACCACATTGCGACAATAAAAGATACTTTGAAAAACGTCTTGATGGTATGAAATTCTAAACTGGTTCAGTTTTTAAAACGTCCTGACCTTTCCAAAATAGCCCCGATAGTAGTGGTATGAATGCACAAGCGTTGGCTACCTAAAATGGGGCTGCTTTCATAAGAACGGATAGCGGGACTTTCTAATACGACGAAGTATATATCCCTTCGCTCCTAGCCAAAAGAGGATTAGGATTAGTGGGATTTTTGGGATTAAATAGGATTAAGATATTAAGATGAGAGAACCGCTTTAGGAGGAAGTAAAAAACCTCAAAAACAACCAAGCAATTAGTCATTTTTGAGGCTTCAACATTTATAGCAAAAAAGTTTATTTTTCTCGTTTTAGATTGAATTTTTCCATCTTACTATACAAGTGACTTCGTTGAATATCAATCTCTTCTGATGTTTTAGAAACATTCCAGTTATTCTTTTTGAGCTTGTGTTCGAGGAATGAACGCTCTGCATAATCCTTAAATTCTTGGAACTTGGTATGAGAATCAAAATTGAAACCATTGGTTACTTGGGCATTGCTTGGGATGACATACTTGCGAACATCACTATCCGTAATTTCTTTATTACTCAAGATGACTAAACGCTCCAAAACATTGTGTAATTCTCGAACATTGCCTGACCAGTGCATACTTTGAAGTGCAGAAATAGCTTTGGGTGTGATGGTTTTGACCTTCATTCCATATTCCATGCAAATTTCTCCTACAAAAATTTCGGCTAACAAGGGAATGTCTTCTTTTCGATCATCTAAGGAAGGAACATGAAGCAAAATAACTGCAATTCTGTGATACAAATCTTCTCTAAATTTTTTATCTGCAATTTCAGCTTTTAAGTCCTTGTTGGTTGCTGCCACAATTCGTACATTTACAGGAATTTCTTTATCACCACCGACTCTTGTGATACGATTTTCTTGTAAAGCTCGCAACACTTTGGCTTGTGCCGAGAGGCTCATATCACCGATTTCATCCAAAAACAAAGTGCCTCCATTGGCTTGTTCAAATTTACCGATACGTTGTTTATGAGCAGAAGTAAAAGAACCTTTTTCGTGACCAAATAATTCACTTTCAATCAATTCAGAAGGGATTGCAGCACAATTTACCTCAACCATTGGACCTTCACAACGATTACTTTTTTCGTGAACCCATCGAGCAACCAATTCTTTACCAGTCCCATTTTTACCCGTAATCAATACCCTTGCGTCCGTAGGAGCTACTCGATCAATGGTATCTTTAATATGTTTGATTTGAGAAGATTTACCAATAATATCCCGTGTAACTTTATTGATTTGAGTCTTTAGGACCTTGGTTTCGGTGATCAGCGTTGACTTTTCTAAGGCATTACGAACCGTTATAAGGAGACGATTCAAGTCTGGTGGTTTAGCGATGTAGTCAAAAGCCCCTTTTTTTACAGCATTGACAGCCGTATCCATATCACCGTGTCCCGAAATCATAATGATGGGCAAGTCAGGCTTTATTTTATTGACTTGTTCCAAGACCTCCATACCATCCATACGAGGCATTTTGATGTCTAAGAAAACAACATTATACTCATTAAGTTTGATTTCGTTTAATCCTTCAATTCCATCCACTGCTTCCGTAACATCGTATCCTTCATATTCCAGAATTTCCCTTAGTGTTCTTCTGATGCCTTTTTCATCATCAATAATTAGAATTTTAGCCATTAAAACTAAATATTTTGTTGGTTGTTTTGGTAATTAGCTCAAAAAGTGTTCACAAAACTATACAATTTGTTCAAAAACTCCAAATCTAATTGAGAATCAATGCCCTACCTACCAACATAGCCAATAGGAGGCTTTTATTGAACGAACCTTCTACAATGATACGATTATTTTTCCAACTTTAAAGTAATTATTGATTAAAAAATTAACATATTAAGAAAATTTGATGTTTTGAAAGGTTTTATCATAAAAAAACATTAATTCTATAAATTAGCATTTTATTAGGAATGGATAGGAAATAAATGTACATTCCTTTAACAAAAAGATTTTTCAACTCTATAAGGCGAAAAACACAGGAATAGCAGGGCTATTACGAGGCTTTTTAACGTAATAGATTGGAAAATATTGATGATAAAAATGAACATTTATTTTTGTTCCATTCCTTAGGAGCGAAAGTTGGGTACATTGTCGTCACAGAAAGTCCCGCTATCCGTTCTTATCGCTGTTGCCTCTCCACAACCCACACCATCCCACAACACAGCGATACCACTCCTATCGGGGCTAGTTGGGCTTTGGACAC
>JAHDBB010000441.1:1987-5689 GCA_020630635.1 Chitinophagales bacterium | reverse complement strand
TAAAGAATGAAGTAAAATATTTTATTTTTTGGAGCGAACTTTTACTGCTTCGTCGTTATAGAAAGTCCCGCTATCCGTTCCTATGAATGCAGCCATAGCTTCTGCCGCAAGTCTTTTCGACTTGTGGCTTCAACTCCTTGCATTCATACCACTACTATCGGGGCTATTTTGGATAGACCTCAACGCTTTACAAACTGAACTGTTTTAGAATTTAGGATTTAATCCATTCGAGACTAGTTCGTTAAGAGGCTTGAAATAATCAGCATTTTAAAAAGTTAGAAACTTTACCCCAATCAAAAGTAGGTTTCCATAAATTCTAAAATAGCATTATTAACTTCTTCGGGTTTTTCTTCATGAGGGAGCAAAGAAGCTTTTTTGATGGTTTTAAACTCATATCTACTCGAAAATTGTGGAGTCATTTTTTTAGCCAATTCAATGGGAAAGGTTTTATCATCTTCGCCCCATATCAATAAAATAGCAGCTTTTATTTTTTGGTGGTTTTTTTCAAAATCATCGACTACTTGCCAATCTATTCCTTTCAAATATTTAAAGGCTCCCACAGCTTTGTGATGGGAAGTGGTCACGGGATTGAGATAAGGTTCCAAGTTCTCTTTTTTACCCAATAATGACTTGTCAGAATAGGCTTCTTTGAATCCCATGGGAGATTGAACAAACCATTTTTGTTGGAGAAGTTTTTGGATGGTTGATGGAACTAAGGGAAGCAATCCAATTTGTTGATAAAAGGGAATCCAAGGCGGTCTATGGTGAGGGATTTCGGTATTAATCAAGATTAGATTTTTGACCTTTTCTGCTTGTTCAATCGCCATAACTCTGGCAACTGTTGCACCTGAATTGTGGGCAATGAGGCTGTATTCTTTGATGCCTTGTTGTTCCAATAATTGGAGGATGTATCTGGCTTGGGCAGTACTTGTAAAGTCGGTTTTTTCTGACCACTCACTGTCTCCTAATCCTGGTAAATCCAATAAGGTACATCTAAATTTTTGGGATAATAGAGGAATTTGTTTTCGCCATGTATAGCCATGTGTTGGGAAGCCATGTATAAAAATCAAATCGTGTCCTTTTCCTACTTGTCTTAATCCAATAGCAACGTCTTCGATTTTGATCTTTTGCAATGGAAGACTTTTATATATTTCTACTTCCTTCATAGCTGAATTATCTTTTGCGTTTGCCCCAATATTGTTTATCTCTAAATGCCCATAATTTGCGGGTTTCTAAATAGTCTAAATCTAATTCATTGTCAAAGGCTTCTCGTTCAAAACTGATGTTGCGATAGGCTCTGTATTGACTGCGGTGTTGGTAGTAACGATAGAGGTATTCTAACATGTACCAGATGTAAAAACCGACAATGAGTAATTCTATTTGTTGCTTTAGATGGATGCGTTCATGGTTGATGAGGACTTTGTCTTTTTTGAGTCGCTCATGTTTGAGGATGACGAATGGATATAGGGTAATGGCACTTGCATAACCTGCTACAAACCAACGCATGAAAAAGGGACTGACAATTAGAATCATAATGATGGTTTTACTTGGTGATGGATGGCTGGTGACGAGTGACAACGGGACGTTTTTAAAAGGGACGTAAGGGGACGTTTCGGTTCTTTTCTTGGTTTGGGGACGATGGGACAGTTTTTTTTTTATCAAAGACAAATTAATTCGATGTGTTAAAATTAAAGTCCCTTTACGTCCTGTCGTCCCAACCTGTAAAAAATGAACAGTTCGTCCCTTTAAATATAAACGTTGTGTCCTCAACAAACTAGCCCCGATAGTAGTGGTATTCGTGTGTGAAGCGTTGGCTTTGTAAAAGAGAGCCACACGAATAAGAACGGATAGCGGGACTTTCTGTTGCGACGAAGCAATGAACCTTTCGCTCCTAAAAATTAAAAATGTTTTACTTCATTCTTTAGGATGAAGCTACGAAATCAACCAATGTTACCAATCACTAAAACTTAATCGTCATGCCTAATAGATAGTTGGTTCCTGCTTGGGGAAAATAGCCTTCACCCTCATACAACACATGATCCACCACATATCTATACGTATAAGCATTGGTAATGTATTGTTGATTTAGCAAATTTCTTAGTAATAAATTGAGGGCAATCTCTTTACCTATTAGGTTTTTGAGACTGTAAGAAATACGTAAATCTGCCACCACATAAGGGTCTAAAAAACGGTCCTTGATCGCTACTCCATCATTGACTTCATAAGTAAAATCATCGGCTGTGGCATCAAGGACATCGGCTAAACTCCCATTTTGATTAGACGTATTATCAATGTATTGTTTGGCTACATATTTGGTCAATAAAGCAACTTCTAATTTGTGAGCTTTGGCGGTATCCAATAAAATTTTGCTGTCAAAAATGGTTGCACTCAATTGGCTTCCTGCAATAATCGGTGGAGAAAAAGCTAAATCTGTATTTTCGTATTCCAATCGAATCTTGGTCAAGGCATAATCATCTTCGGCATTATACGCATCAATTTCTTCTGTAAATGCCACTACTTTGTTTTCGCTCAAGGTGATGTTGGCTTGCCAATTTAAAAAGTCGGTGATATTGTAGGTTCCTGATAACTCAATCCCTCTTCGGAAACTTTCAGGAATATTGATACGAGTATATTCTCCTACATCATTTACTCCTCCATTTAATGCCAATTGGTCTTTGTACAACATATAATAAACGTTCGCATTGATATTGAATTTGGGAAAGGCAATGCGATAACCCAACTCAAAATCATTTAGACGTTCTGGTTTGGGACGTTGTTCTTCTACTGCTTCCGTATAATCGCTTCTATTGGGTTCCCGATGTGCTACTGCCCAAGAGGTATACAAACGGCTTCGGTTATTAATCGTATACGTTAAACCTAATTTGGGATTAAAGAAGGTCAGTTGGTCGTCTTGTTCCAATGGCACAATATTGCCATCATTGTCTTGGTCAATTCCTAAAAAATCGTAGTTCACTAAACGCAATTGTAAATCTGCAAACGCATTGAGTTGACGATTGATTTGATAATTGGTTTTGGCAAAGATATTAAAATCTGTTTTGGTGGCATCATTGTCATAGTATCGGTCATAAATGCTGGTATTTGCTGCATATTGCGCCCAAATGATTTCACCAAAATGTTTGCCTTCGTAAATATTGTATGCTCCACCTACTGTAAGATCCCAAATATTGTTGATCCCATAGTCTGCGGCGGCTGTAATACCATAAAAGTCATTGTCTAACCAACGACGACGGATCAGGTCGGTTTCTGTTACCAATGCAAAAGAATCTTGTTTGGGCATATAAGTATAAACAGAGTCCGTAATCCCATAATCGCCTAAACTTTCTCCCCCTTTGTATTGTTCAAAATAACCCTTTCCTTTGGTATAATGCAAGGAAGTTTTGAAAGACAATCGAGGATTGATGGATTGAGTATAGTGTGCTTGATAATGCGTCTGACGATAATTATCGACTTCATCTTCATAGTATTCATCGCCTCCCATATAACCCGATGGATTAAAAGTATAATTTTCTGCTTCGATTTCGGATAAAGGAACGCCATTCCAGGCTTGATAGGTTTCTTCATGTCCCGAAAACACATTTAAACGCAAAGAATGTC
This sequence comes from Chitinophagales bacterium, assembly GCA_020630635.1. GTDB lineage: Bacteria > Bacteroidota > Bacteroidia > Chitinophagales > UBA2359 > JAHDBB01. The sequence goes on along the minus strand of JAHDBB010000441.1, from coordinate 2,074 downwards.
TTCGTCCTAAATAAGCTCCTGAAAGATAAAATGATTGTAAATCGGCTCTTGCTCTATCAATGTAACCGTCCGAATGAATTTTGGATA
>JAHDBB010000441.1:0-1887 GCA_020630635.1 Chitinophagales bacterium | reverse complement strand
GATTGTAAATCGGCTCTTGCTCTATCAATGTAACCGTCCGAATGAATTTTGGATAGACGAGCATCAAAAGCAAAGCGTTTATTCAATAAGCCAGAACCTACTGCAATATTACTTTTCCAAGTATTAAAGGAACCAATCGTATTATTCAATTCGACATAAGGCTTTTTATTTAGCTTATTGGTTTCCAGACTAATAGTTGCTCCAAATGCACCTGCTCCATTGGTCGAAGTTCCGACCCCTCGTTGAATTTGAATATCATTGACACTCGTGGCAAAATCAGGTAAATCTACCCAAAAGGTTCCTTGTGATTCAGAATCATTCAATGGGATTCCATTGATTTGTACATTGATACGAGTGGGATCTGTCCCTCTAATACGAATCCCAGTATAACCAATGCCTGTTCCTGCATCGGATGTCACGACCACAGAAGGAGTCAAGTCTAAAAGATAAGGTACATCAACGCCCAAGTTAATTTTTTCGATATCTTCCTTGCGAATATTGGTATAAGTAGTTGGTGTTTTTTCGCCCGCTTTGGTAGCCGTCACCACGACCTCTTCAAAGTCCTTGCCTCGCATAATTTCAGCAATATCATCGACCTCCATTTCTTCCACAACAGGTACATTCAAAGAACCATTTGGATTGATTCCGCTTGTATCTTTTTTAGCAACTTGTTTTCCTGCTGGAAGCAGTCTAAAATAAATAGTAATATTTTTATTATTAAGATTGATCTTCTTTTGGTGGCTGGTATACCCTCGATTGGTCGCACTCAATGTCAACGTTCCTTTGGGTACATTTTCAAGTTTAAAACGTCCATCACTATCTGTTTTAACACTAATATCTTTGCGTTCAATCAATACTTTTGCTCCTTTTAATGGTTTCTCAGAATAAGCATCTAAGACCCATCCTTTGATGGTATATTGTCCAAATAAAAAACTAGGAATCAACATTAAAAAGATAAGCAATAAAAAAGTAGTTGGCTTCATTTTGATGTATTTTGAGTATTTTTCATCCGCAAAGGTAAGATATAGAAATGGCATTTCTACCCATCTTTTGAGGATAGATTGTGAAAATTTACCTTATAAAAATACGTACGATTAACAAATCCCTCTCCAGCATTATCTGGTCAGGTTCAATGGGTATGATCTCAGCCTGATAAGTTAGGCACCCCATAAAATGAAAATGGACTACAAATATAGAAGATTTTGGTTGAAATGGTGGGAATGATTGTTTTTATTTTTCTTAGAAGTTTTTGTTAGGAGAGAAGGGTTATTACTCTTTCATCGCTATAGGTCTCCCCGCTATCCGTTCTTATCGCCTTTGCCTTGCCACAACCCACCCCAAACACGATAGGCGATACCACTGCTATCGGGTCTAGGTGGATTTGGAAAGGACTTCTTAGTGAATGGTGGAAGGGACGTAAAGGGACGAACTCTTCATTTTTTACATGTTGGGACGAAGGGACGATTACTCATTCATTAATCGAAAACTCATCATGAAAGAACCCAAACATCCCGTCTTAAAACCACATACAGAGCCAAAACGTCCCATTCGTCCCAAAGCACGAAATGAACTGCAAACGTTCCAAAACCAAGTAACGAATAGAAAAACGGGCGACCTGTCCAAAGTTGCCACGATGATTGCCTCATTTTACAATCAAAGAAAAAAGATATCGCTTCAATCGGATTGCTACCCACGCAAAGTAGAGGCAATCCGATTGATAAAGAGAAAGGACTCCATTAATATAAATCAATCGGATTGCTGGCTCACTACCTGTATAGCAATCCGATTGAAACGACCTACCCTTTCTTTGATTTTAGGCAACTTTATACGGATAACCGTAATTTAAATACAGCTACTTGTAATACAACAAATTATCAGATAAAAAAA
>JAHDBB010000440.1 GCA_020630635.1 Chitinophagales bacterium | reverse complement strand
TTTTATACTTTATAGATTAATACTTTGATGGAGGGAAACTATGCCAAATAGTCCCAAGTGGATTAAATTATAATTTTTAATCTCTAAATTTTAAAGTGGATCAGTTTGTAAAGCGTTCTGTCCTTTCCAACTAGCCCCGATAGAAGTGGTATTGCTGTGTGAAGCAAAGCACCACAAGTCGAAAAGACTTGCGGTAGAGCGAGGCCGCAGCAATGAGAACGGATAGCGGGACTTTCCAATACGACAACGCACCCTACCTTTCGCTCCCCCAAAAAAATAATAAGGTATAAATACAATATTATTATTGTTTATCTAAACTAAATATTCTTATGATTACAGTGAAAATGTTATTGCCCAAATTAAGGTTAGATGCTTTAAAGGCAAAACACAACCAAATTGAACAACCTGTAGAAGCGTCGGTATTGGAGTCGCCAGAAAGGCAAAAATTAAGAGATAAATTGAATGTGGCGATCTCTAACACAGAACGAGATATAGAAGAAATTCAAAAAAAGGCTCGTGATATTCCAATTACTTCCTCACCTTGTCGTTTAGTTAATGAAACAGCTCGTTGTGAAACTCCTGAAAGGACTGCTTGTATTGAGCTGATTGCTATTGATAAAACACAGGATTTTAGGATACAAAATGAGTGGATCATAGAAACAACTACTTGTATTAGAATTCCTGATTATGATATAAATTCTAAACATGATGTAGTGGCTTGGATAGATAATCAAGATAAATTGAATATTAAAGTTGAGCCGTACTTAGAAACGCCTTAATGATTGGATGATGAAACAACTTCTTTTACTAAGCTTTATACTTTTTTGTACATTGATGCAGGTCGTCCATGCAAAGGAGTATAAAGCTTCTATTGATTCTTTGTTAGATCAATCTGTAGTTGATTATGATAGAAAACAACTTTATGATAGTATCCAATATGATCTACAAAATGCTTTAGATACGGCTTTGGTCTATCAAGATTGGCAACAAATGGCTCGCATTTATATCTATAAAGCACATTATGCCGAAAAATATATCGAACTAAAAGATTGGGAAGCAAGTCTTTTGGCCGTTAGAAATACTTTAGAAGAAAATAGAGATTCTTTTTCATTGGGAAAATACAATCATTATTGGACAGATAATTTGGTGAGACAAGGTATTTATCATTATGATGTAGGAAAATTTGATATAGCGATAGAAAAGTTTGAAGAAGGAGAACGCTTTATACAAGAAAACAACTTTTTGAGTGACACAACTTGGAGACTTCAACAGTCCATTAATGCTTACTCTGCCAAAATAGCTGCGTTGCAACAAGAATATGAAAAAGCCAAAAGTATTCATCTTAAAAACATCGCTCTTTTTCAAAGCTTCTCGCCTAATTCAGAACGATCTGTTGCTTTAATTTACAAACATTTGGGCGATATTTATGAGGCTGAAAATGATACAGAAACAGCTATTAAATATTATGAAAAAGCCCAGATTATTTTGGAAAAAAACTATCGCACTCAACCTAATTTATCAACTTCTTTATTGACAACTTATTTGGCTAAACTCCAATTTTATTTAAAACACAATCGCCTCAAAGAAGCAACCAATGTTATCAAAAGAATTAAAAGAAAAGTTCCGCAAAGTACATCCTTAGATGGCGAAAAATATAAATGGTATGGAGCCGTTGAAAAAGCTAAAAATAATGAAAAAAAAGCCTTAAACTATTATGAAAAGAGCTTGCAGTTTTTTAAGAAAAAATATGGTGAAAATTATTATAAAGTTGTAGAGGTTTATCAAAAAATAGGAGAACTGAAAGCGTCACAAGGGAAACCTCTAGAGGCTTTGGAACTTTATGAAAAAGCAATCACCTCTTTTGAAGGAAATTCCGTATTTGTCAATGAAGAAATAGCCAAAATTGAAAATTTTAATCCCATTTTAGCGAAGGACCTATCTTATTTAAAAGCCCAAACTTTCTTTGAATTATCTCAACAAGGAGAGGAAAGTGCTTTGGAAAATGCTTGGATCAATATCAAAAATAGCTTGTACTTATTGGATAAAATAAGGTCTTCAGTCGATCAAGAAAATGAGTTGTCTATTGTCCAGAATAATCGAAAAATTTATGAATTGGCTTTGCTAATTGCTTCTAAATTAGGTATAGAAAATATACACCAATTGGCGTTTGATATTATAGAAAAAAACAAAGCCATTTCTTTGAAAAATATTTTGGAAAGAGGAAAAGTTTTGAATGAGATAGGTGTGCCTGATGGATTGATCCAAAGAGAAAGAACCTATAAACAAACTTTGAAAAGATTGCGAGATAAAATACTGGAAGAATCCGATGTGAAATATCTGCCCTTATATTTTGAGGAAAAAGCAAAGTATGCAAATCTATTGAAGGAGTTTAAGGAAAATCATGCCGATTATTTTTGTTTGAACTATGATACTACAACTATTTACTTAGATTCAATACAAGAATCCCTTCTTCAAAATACCAGTCTTGTAGAATATTTTTTGGGGGATACATCTTTATATATTTTGGTGGTGAATGAAGAAAACGTCCATTTACATCAAAGTTTTTTACCGCCTGATTTTAAAGATTTAATCAATGACTTTAATCTTATGGTTGCTACACCTGATATAGAAGATGATGAATGCTATTCGACCTCTGCTTATAAGCTATATAATCTACTATTGGAACCTGTAAAAGGTTATTTAGAAAATCGACTTTTATTGGTTTTAGATGGCGAATTGCATACGCTTTCATTTGCAGCATTTCTAACCTCACCAGTCAACGAAGAAAGGGCGCATCAATATAAAACGCACCCTTATTTAGTAAGAAAACACAGCATTTCTTATATTCCTTCAATGGCTGTTTTAAATAAAACTTCTACCAATTTAGTGGGAATCCAATCATTGGGTATTGCACCGACTTTTGATACATTAAATTCTATTTTAGTTGCTAATAACCAAGATACTTTACCTTCTTTAAAATACAATATTCAAGAAGTACAAAATATTGAATTAGAGAATATAGACCGATTGAGTCAAGCCAAAGCAACCAAAGATAACTTTTTAAGTCGATTAAAAGATACTTGTCAAATCATACATATTGCTTCCCATGCGAAAGCCAATGACCAACATATTTCAGAATCATTTATTGCTTTTGCCGATTCCTTGCTGACTTTAAAAGAAATATTTATGTCAAGTATCCAAGCGAATTTAGTTGTTTTGAATGCCTGCGAAACAGGCAAAGGTGTTTTACAAAAAGCCGAAGGAATCATAAGTTTAGCTTATAGCTTTTTTTATGCTGGCGCACAAAGTCTCGTCAGTACTCAATGGGTTATAGAGGATCAATCATCTAAGGATATTATGATTGAATTTCATGATAATTTAAAATTTGGTAATAGTAAAGATTATGCTTTGACAAAGGCACAAAGAAGCTATTGGAAGCAACCTACAGATCATAAAGATGCCCATCCCTACTATTGGGCTGCTTATCAAGTATCGGGTAATCTAGATCCACTTTTTGGTACTCGCCCCAATCCCAATACTTGGTATCTTGTTTTATTTATCTTGCTCTCATTTGTCTTAGGATTTTGGTTGAGATATAGAATGTCAAAAAACTACTAGCTCCAAACTAACTTTCTAAAGAGACTATTTAAAGAGCTTTTTAAATTTGTTGCTTTTTCAAAATAAACATGTTCCTCATTTTTCAATATATCATTGAGTTTTTGTTGGAATTTGGGTGTATCTTCTTCATTGTTACCAATGTATGCCAATACTTGATTCCATTGAGCATTTTCACGATATTTTCTAGAAGATTGAATGACTATTTCAAATGATTGGATGGCTTGTATATAGCTTTTTAATCCCATAAAACAATGGGCAGATAGAAATTGAGCTTCGATGTATTCTTGTTGTTTGGGCGTAATAACCCCTAATTCATCAATTACTTTTTGATACTTTTTGGCGTGATACAATTTATTGGCATTGATTAAGATGGTTGGATTGTTGGATGCTGAACGGAGTTGACCTCTGGTTCCTGAAGTTTTTTGATAAAAATTATCGACTAGCTTTTGATTGGTGCATTGGATATTAGAATAGATAATAGGAGAAGTAAAGAAGACACAAAAAAAACAGGCGGCTAGACTTCTTTTTACATATCTCACCAAAGAAACTTCACTCTTTTTTATCTCTTGTATTTCGCTTTCAGGATAAGTATAAGTTGTAATGATTTCTTGATATGCTTCTTCTGGATTCGTTTCATAATCTATTGGTTCTATGATTAATTCATCTTCATTGTCTTCACTAAAGTATTGCTTACCGAATACATTTAATGTTTGGGCTAAATCTTCTTGTTGTTGAATGGCTTTTGGTGTATAAGCTAGGGCATTCTGTTCTATAATGGAGCTATTGCGTTTATACTCTTCAAACGCTTCTCGAAAATCGTTATCATTTTTTAGACGCTCTTCAAAGACCCTACGCTTTTCTTCTTCTAAGCGTCCTTCTATATATAGCGCCATTTCTTCATGATGATAATGGTGTGTCTTGTTCATGATGATTCGTTTGTACTCTTATTGAAATTAGTTTCAGGCGTTTCTCAAAAGTTGGCTAAAGAAAAGTGCTATTGTTTTGGGTTGTTAGAATTTTTTTATTTATTGTTTCTTAGGTTTTCAATGATCTTAGTCAATTTAGTTTTTATCTCATATTTTCTCTTTGGTACATAATTAGGAGAAAGATTCAGAATTTTGGCAATTTCTCTATTGGTATTCAACTTTCCTGTTAGATCATTAATGGTCAAACACAAACCCCAAAGCTCTTGTTCTTTTTCGGTTAATAGTTTTAAAGCCTCTTCATATAATATCCTTTCTTCTTCTCTTTCCCAAAAGTCATTCACTGCACTTCTCGTATTTTCAGACAATTCTCCACCATAATCTAATTTTCTCATTTTTCGTTGTTTGTTGAGCCAAAGATTTCTACAAACCGTTTTTAGAAACGCATTTAAAGGACAAGTTAAAATAAAACCTGTTTGAGTTTGTTTTAACAATCTCATCAAGGCATCTTGAAAAACATCTTTTGCATCATCTGATGTTCCACCCATTTTTTTAATCATAAAAATGATGGAAGGTGTATTTTTTTCATAAATTTCTTTTATTAAAAAACCATTGTTATACAATAGAGCTTCAATATATCGGTGATCTTTATGTTTTTCTTTAGGTGGAGAAGCATTTGTTTTATTAAAATAGACAATGCCCACTTTATCTAATGTTTTAGATAATTCTTGAGCTTTAGCATTTGTTTTATTAAAATATAAGGTTCCCGCTTGATCCAATGTTTTAGATAATTCTTGAGCTTTAGCATCCAATGGTTTGGATAAAACCAATAGCTGTTGCTTTATCCTTGTAAAAAAGGATATTAAGAATTGGTCAAAAGAATTTTCTAAAAGAACTTTTTGGGTTTCTAATTCGTCTTTAGCCCAGTAATACACTTCGATTAATAGTTTTTTAAAAATGTCTCTGCTTCGTTCATTACAGTTTTTACACTCTTTCTCTATTAATGCTATAATGTTTAGTTGTTTTTGATAAAGTTCTTCAATTAATGTCTTGTCATTATAGACCAAAGCCAAGACATATTTTTGATCTTCATGAGGTAGCTTCATATTTTTGGTTAAAGGATTCAATAAATAGTTGCCTTTATGTTAAT
>JAHDBB010000439.1:1309-5694 GCA_020630635.1 Chitinophagales bacterium | reverse complement strand
CGCCCATTTTTGCCAATATTGGGGAAAAAGTGATGGTTTTTGCCGATGAAAAGCCGCAAAAAGTGGAAATTTTGGTGAAAGCTGGAACGGATAAGGTCAAAGGTAGTGTTCAATTGAAAACCCCAAGTGGTTGGAAAACTCGTCCTGCCAATATAGAGGTGGAATTGGGGAAAAAAGGGGATGAAAAAGCCATTCAATTTGATCTGGTTCCCACTCGTACTCAAAGCATGGGCGATATTGAGGCGAGGGTGACAGTAGATGGCAAAATCTACAATCATGCATTGGTTAATATCGAATATGACCATATTCCTACGCAAACGCTTTTCCCTGTTGCAAAGGCAAAGGTGGTCAAGTTGGATATTCGCAAAAAGGGTGAAAGGATTGCATATTTAAAGGGGGCTGGTGATGTTATTCCCGAAAGTTTGCGTCAAATCGGCTATCAAGTGGATGAATTGAGTGATGAACAAGTAACTTTAGACCATCTACAAACGTATGATGCAGTTGTTTTGGGCATTCGAGTGTTGAATAAACGAGATCGTATCAAATTTCATGTGCCTATTTTACTGGATTACGTCAAAAATGGGGGAACAATTGTTGCTCAATACAATACGACTTACAGCTTGCAAACGGAAGACTTTTCGCCTTATCCGCTTAAAATTTCAAGGGATCGAGTAACAGTGGAAGAAGCCGAAGTTCGCTTTTTGGCTCCCGACCACCCTGTATTGAATGAACCCAATAAGATTACACAAAGAGATTTTGAGGGTTGGGTACAAGAGCGAGGGCTTTATTTCCCCAATGAATGGGACGAAAAGTTTACACCGATTTTGTCTGCCAATGATCCTGGCGAAGATCCCAAAGATGGCGGTTTGTTGGTGGCAGAATATGGGGAAGGCTATTTCGTTTATACGGGTTTTTCGTTCTTTAGAGAATTGCCTGCGGGTGTGCCTGGAGCCTATCGTTTGTTTGCGAATTTAGTTTCGTTGCAAAAGGATAGTGAGTGATAAGGAGCTAGTGACTTCATCCTAAAGAATGAAGTAAAACTTTTTGCAGGTCTGCCCTGAACTTCATCCTGAAGAATGAAGTATAAACTTTTTTCGGTTCGGCTCTGGACTTCATCCTAAAGAATGAAGTATAAACTTTTTTCTTTTTTGGAGCGAATGGATATTGCTTCGTTGTGACGGAAAGTCCCGCTATCCATTCTCATTCGTGTTGCCAACGTTTTACGAAGCCAACGCTTCACACGAATACCACTACTATCGGGGCTAGATCGTTGCAGTCTCAACTTAGTAGTACCAGATCGAACAACCAAATGACTCACTCAATTTTATGATATGAAATATCTCATAATTATCATTTCTTTGGTATCCTTTACTTTTTTAAATGCCCAAGATGGCTCGCAGAAAGTAAGTGGTTTTGTGTCTGCGGTTGATCAAACAAAGGAAGTTAAAAATATTGTTAATGAATCAGGTCAATGGCTCAATCATGCTTTTACCAACTTATCTCAAGCAGAAAAGTTAATAAGAACCTATTATGACAGCAATACCATTGAAAAGAATTGTATCATTTGGGTTGGCGAAAATACTCCGCCTGTCTATGTAGAGAAAATGGAAGAAGTACTTATAAAGAATCCTGGATGTGGTATGAACCCAGACCCAGCTCCTGCACAAAGTAAATTTATCACTAGAAAGGTTATAGATATTCCCGAATCTATAAAATGGGTTCCTAAAACGATCTCTAAAGATCAACCATTAGATCGCCAATTAAAGGCTTTTTGTTCCTCTGAAAATTTAGAGGATGGTAAAGTAATGCTTTGGCAAAAAATTCCTTTACCTGACAAAACAATAAACACCAACCATCCATCCAATTTAGAAAGGAATATACCTCAATTTATGGAAATTATTCCTACTATTTTATGTGAAATACAAATCCCAATGGAAGAGGTTGTGAAGGTTTATGAGGATGTGATACAACATATTTTTGTAAGCACTCAATTAGAAAAAGACAAAAAAGAAAGTCGAACTTATGAGCTACTTTCTACCCCAGAAAAGTCTATTGTTTTGGTTCGGGAATTTACTGTTGCACAATACATAACAGTAAAAAAACAAGTACTCAAAAGTCCTGGTAGTCATCCTATTACACCTCCAGGTGCTACCCCTAAACCAATTCCTGCACAATATGAAGAAGTAGATGAAATCATTTTATTCGCACCAGCAACTGACAAGTGGATTCTTAAATATAATGATAATACTCATAAAGTAGAATAATATTTTAATTTCAAAATCTTAAATTCTAAAACAGTTCAGATTGTAAAACGTTCTGACCTTTCAAAAATAGCCCCGAATGGTTTAAATTTTAAAATCAAAATCTTAAATTCTAAAGCGGTTCAGATTGTAAAACGTTCTGACCTTTCAAAATAGCCCCGAATGGTTTAAATTTTAAAATCAAAATCTTAAATTCTAAAACAGTTCAGATTGTAAAACGTTCTGACCTTTCAAAATAGCCCCGATAGTAGTGGTATGAATGCAAATGCGTTGGCTTAGAAAAACATAGCTGCATTCATAAGAACGGACAGCGGGACTTTATAAGACGACGAAGCCATTAAACCTTCGCTCCTAAAAGTAATTAAACTATAAAATATTCGATAACTTAATTTTTTTATACATGGAGAATACAATTGACATAGAAAGAGAACAGCGCATATTGGAGAAAGTCTTGCAAGAAGGCTTAGATGATACACAAATTATTGATGCTTGGTATGAATATATGCAAGCGAGTTTTTTATTTCCTTTTAAGGTCAAAATGAATGAGAAAGAAGAGGAGATTTTTGAGGTGGTGGAGTTGGCTCCAAGAGAACAATTTGAAAAGGACTTTATTGTAGGATTACGCTTTGGCGACGATGTGATGTACACCCCTGTTTTGACCTTATTTATCTTTGGTGCTGCACCTAAAACGAAGCTGGCACTTGAAGATTGGCGATATTGGCAGACCAAGAATAAAGTATAATTATTGAAATCAATCGGATTGTTGATTCATTGTGTGTATCGCAATCCGATTGAATTAACACAGCATTCACTAAACCAAACACTATGAATACCGAAAATAATAAACCTCCTATCTTTCCTTCTTGGACGGGCTGGTACGCCTTAGTCTTGGGTAACTTAGCCCTATTAGTTACCTTATTTTACCTCTTTACAAGCCATTACTCATGAGTAGTTTAGATTGGCTGGTATTGTTGGGGACGCTTACGTTTATAGTCGTTTATGGTGTTTGGAAAACGAGGGGAAGTCGCAATATCAAAGATTACTTACTGGGGAATAATGAGTTGAAATGGTGGACGATTGGCTTGTCGGTGATGGCAACCCAAGCGAGTGCTATTACCTTTTTATCGACTCCAGGACAGGCTTATATTGACGGGATGCGCTTTGTGCAGTTTTACTTGGGATTACCGATTGCAATGGTCATCTTGTGTATTACATTTATCCCCCTTTACTACAAACTCAAAGTCTATACTGCTTACGAGTTTTTGGAGAGTCGTTTTGACTTAAAGACCAGAACACTGGCAGCCGTTTTATTTTTGGTACAAAGAGGACTGGCTGCTGGAATCACGATTTATGCACCTGCCATTATCCTTTCCACCTTATTGGGTTGGAATCTTACCTACACTATTTTGGTCATCGGAATACTGGTTATCATTTATACCGTGTCGGGAGGCACACGAGCCGTTAGTGTGACGCAAAAGCAACAAATGATTGTCATTATGTCGGGGATGTTTATCGCCTTTTTTATGATAATCAGCTATCTGCCTGTCTCGTTTGGAGAAGCCTTACAAGTGGCAGGAAAAATGGGTAAACTGGATGCGATAGATTTTAGTTTTGACTTTAATGATCGTTATAACTTTTGGTCGGGTATTACGGGTGGACTCTTTTTGGCTCTCTCCTATTTTGGGACGGATCAATCACAAGTCGCTCGTTATATTTCGGGACAGTCAATTCGAGAAAGTCGCTTGGGTTTGATTTTTAATGGCTTGCTCAAAGTTCCTATGCAGTTTTTTATCTTGTTGGTGGGTGTGATGGTTTTCGTTTTCTATCAGTTCAATCAGCCGCCTGTGTTTTTTAATCAGGTCGAAAAAAATGCCTTGTATCAAACAGAATATCGTCAAAACTTGGAGGATTTGGAGAAGCAATATGATGTGGCTTTTATGGAAAAACAAGCGCATGTCAATGACTTGGTGACGGCTTTACAAGTGGATAATGCTGCCCAGATTTCACAAACGCAAAGTAAAATTGAAGCGAGTCAAAAGCAAATTGGGGAGATTCGGCAGGATGTCAAAGACTTGATTATTCAACACAATCCTGATGCGGAAGTCAATGATAAGGACTATGTAT
>JAHDBB010000439.1:0-1209 GCA_020630635.1 Chitinophagales bacterium | reverse complement strand
GACTTGATTATTCAACACAATCCTGATGCGGAAGTCAATGATAAGGACTATGTATTTTTGACTTTTGTACTCAATCATTTGCCACATGGCTTGATCGGCTTATTGTTGGCGGTGATTTTTTCGGCAGCAATGTCTTCTACTTCTTCGGAACTTAATGCGTTGGCTTCGACTACGACGGTTGATTTGTATAAACGTTCTATGAAAAAGGATGGTGATGAAACTCACTACTTAAATGTCTCTAAGTTTTGGACGGTGTTTTGGGGAATTTTGGCAATCCTTTTTGCGAGTTATGCCCATCTTTTTGATAACCTCATTCAATTGGTCAATTGGTTGGGATCTATTTTTTATGGGACGATTTTGGGGATTTTCATTGCGGCTTTTTATGTCAAATATATAAAAGCGAATGCGGTATTTTATGCGGCTTTGTTGGCGCAGGCACTTGTGTTGACCTTCAATTTTACAACCGATATTGGTTATCTTTGGTTCAATGTGATTGGGTGTTTGGCGGTGATTGTGTTTGGGATTATTTTGCAGACTTTCGTTAAAACGCCTGTGAAAGTTAGTGACTAGGGGCAAGTGACTGGTGACTTTTCGGTTCTTTTGTGACCTTCAGAAGAAGTCACTAGATAAAAATCAAATATGAATACCATTATCAAAGATACTTCTGCTCAAATTGCGATTAGAAGTTCTAAAGCTAGTATTTTTTCTATCATCGCTGAACATGAGCAAACGCCTGCTTGGGTTTCGGAAGTTGAAAAGGTGCGTTTGCTTAAAGATGGCTCACCTAAAAATGGGTTGGGTGCTATTCGAGAAGTGACATTTAGACCTAAATTGTGGACGACTGTGAAAGAAGAAATTATAGCCTTTACGCCACACGATGGCTACCAATATAAAATCATTGAAGGGATGCCAGGTTTAGTAGATCACTTGGGACAATGGTCTTTGGAAAATACCGCTGATCAAAAAGTCTTGGTAACTTGGAAAGTTCATTTTGAGTTTAAGTCGTTCCATTGGTTCCGTCCTTTCTTGTCTTCTTTTATTAAAACCTTTAGTGATATTCAGTTTAGTGCGTTGGATTCTTTGCGTAATAAGGTGGGATAGTCTCTTTTGTTTACCATTTTTTAAAAAGTCGTTCTAGGGTTAGAGTGATTTTAAAAAATCGTAAGAAGTACTTATTTTTGAATAATTAACTTTTCAAAACAAAGAACT
>JAHDBB010000438.1 GCA_020630635.1 Chitinophagales bacterium | reverse complement strand
GTGCTTCGTCGTATAGGAAAGTCCCGCTGTCCGTTCTTATTGCTGCTGCCCTGCTTCTACCGCAAGTCTTTTTTGACTTGTGATGCCAAGCCAAAGCAGCAATACCACTACCATCGGGGCTATTTTGAAAGGTCTGAACAAAGCCACTTCATATTTAATCAATCAAATTTTTTTATACATAAAAACACTTTTGCCCTCACTTCCGTATCTTTTGTAGTAAAAAACACCAAAGTATCAAGCATTCCCTTCAATACCTTTACATTTCTCCCAAAAAAAACGTAATTTTACACTTGATAAATCATAAAGAACAGAGTCATATAACAACGTTTACAAGGAGACATGACTTCTGATTCCAAAGATATTTGAGTAATTAAAAGCGTAAAAAATTATGGGGAAAAACAATGTCAATCCCGCCAAAAATGGTCGCCCAGAACCTATAAGTGACCGTCATTCTTTAGCAGGCATGTATGAAGACTGGTTTTTAGACTATGCCTCCTATGTTATCCTAGAAAGAGCCGTTCCCAAAATAGAAGACGGACTAAAACCCGTACAACGTCGTATCCTCCATTCTCTCAAACAAATGGATGATGGACGCTTTCACAAAGTAGCCAATGTCATCGGTCAAACCATGCAATACCATCCGCATGGAGACGCTTCCATCGGAGATGCCTTAGTCAATTTGGGTCAAAAAAACCTATTGATCGACAGACAAGGTAACTGGGGAGATCCCCGTACAGGAGATGGTGCTGCCGCTGCTCGTTATATCGAAAGCCGACTCACCAAATTTGCCAATGCAGTAGCCTTTAATCCTGAAATCACTGAATGGCAATCTTCTTACGATGGACGAAAAAAAGAACCCACCACGCTACCCATGAAGTTTCCCCTCCTACTCTTTCAAGGAGTCGAAGGAATTGCGGTTGGTTTGGCGACCAAGATCATGCCACACAATTTTGTCGAACTCATTCGAGCTTCGATCAAAATTTTAAAAGGACAAAAGCCCAAAATTTATCCTGACTTTCCAAGTGGTGGACACGCTGATGTCGAAAACTATAACAATGGACTAAAAGGTGGTAAAATTCGCCATCGTGCGACCATTGAACAAAGAGATAAAAAAACGCTGGTCATTAAAGATGTCCCTTATGGAACCACGACCAATTCCTTGATTGAGTCTATCGTCAAAGCCAACGATAAAAATAAGATCAAGATTAGCAAGATACTGGATAATACAGCCAAAGACGTTGAGATCATCGTACATTTAGCTCCCAACATTTCACCTGAAGTTACCAGAGATGCGCTTTATGCTTTTACGGATTGTGAAGTTTCTATCTCTCCCAACTCCTGTGTCATTATTGATGGCAAGCCTGTATTTATGGGTGTAAATGAAATCCTACAATACAATACCGAGAAAACCCTTGATTTACTCAAAACAGAATTGGAGTTAAAGCTTCACAACTTAAAGGAAAAGTGGCACATGTCTTCTCTCGAAAAGATATTTATTGAGAATCGTATTTATCGAAAAATCGAAAATTGTACCACTTGGGAATCCGTCATCAAAACCATTGATAAAGGACTCAAACCCTTTAAAAAGTTGTTGATGCGTGAAGTGACCGAAGAAGATATTGTTAAACTGACGGAAATCAAAATCAAGCGAATCTCAAAATATGATGCTTTCAAAGCCGATGAAGCAATCGGAAAGCTGGAAGAAACCATCGCTCAAGTCGAGTACAACCTCGAAAACCTTACAGAGTTTGCCATTGATTATTACAAAGATTTACTCACCAAATTTGGAAAAGGTAGAGAAAGAAAAACCACCCTCAAAAGTTTCTCTAATATTGAGGTGAAACATGTAGCCATTGCCAACCGCAAACTTTACGTAGATAGAAAGTTAGGGTTTGTAGGAAGTGGCCTCAAAGGGGCTGAAATGATCAAAGAATGTTCGGATATTGACGATATCATTGTATTCCGAAAAGACGGTAAAATGGTCGTGACACGTATCGCTGATAAAACCTTTGTGGGAAAAAACATCATCCATGTCGATATATGGAAAAAGAGCGATGAACGCAAAATCTATAATATCATTTACTCTGATCCCAAAGCCACTAAAAACTACGCCAAACGCTTTGCAGTCACTGCCATTACAAGAGATAGAGAATACGATTTAACCAAAGGAGATCCCAATTCCAAGTTGCTTTATTTTTCTGCCAACCCCAATGGAGAAGCCGAAATCGTAAAAGTACTGTTAAGTCAAAATTGTCGAGCAAAGATCAAAGAATTCGATTTCGATTTTAGTACCATTGCCGTAAAAGGACGTACTTCACAAGGTAACATTATTACTCGTTGGCCCATCAAAAAAGTAAATCTTAAAGAAGCAGGAAGTTCTACACTAGGAGGAAGAGAAATATGGTTAGATACCCATTCTGGAAAGATCAATTCTAGAGAACTAGGCGAATACTTGGGAAGTTTTGACACAGGAGATATGATTTTAGCCATTCACAAAGATGGTTCCTACAAACTTACCGACTTTGAATTAACCAATCGCTATCCACAGGATGAGTACATTGAAGTCATCAAATACGAACCCAATTTAGTCGTCTCTTGTGTGTACTATCATGGAGAAAAAAAGGAGTACTATGTCAAAAGATTCAAGATTGAAAATACCAAACTAGGGCAAAAACTCCTATTTGTTAGCGATGCTAAAAGTACCAAAACCATCTTGGCAACCACCAACAAAACGCCTAAAATAGAGTTTCAAGAAACTACAGGATCAGGAAGAGGAAAAAAAGTAGAACAAGTCAAGGTAGATGTCAAAAAGTTTATTGATGTCAAAGGATGGAAAGCAATGGGTAATAAACTCAGTAAAGGCAAAGTGAGCAAGCTAAAAGTGCTATGATCCTACTACAAAATCTTTCATAAAAAATACAAGTTCTAAAGACCAGTCAATTCAAAAGACTGGTCTTTTTTTTTGACCAAAGCAATAACCAATATTAGGCACAAATTTTGTACCATAGTAAGAGATATATTTTCAAGCAAGAAGATGATTCATTTATTAAATTTTATAATATATCTTAAATAAAAAATATAAATAATCATCTAGGAAATAGAACAAAATATGTAAAAGAATAGTAAACAAGGTATAAAGCACTCAAAATCAAAACGTATCCGTATAGTCAATCACTAGCTACAAAAATATAATTTATGAATCATACTACTCACAAATACGATGCCATAGAAGAGCATAATAGTTTGATATACAGCTATTTACCTTTGATTTTCGTCTGCACACAAGAAGGAATTTTACACTATTATACACCTCCCACCGCAAAACTATTCAACCAAAAACCTTTGTTACAAACCTCCTCTTTATCTGACCTTTTTTCTCCTCAAATTGCAGCTTCCTTCTTACATGAGATACAAAATTTTGATTCAACTATCACGACTAACCATTTTTTACTAGAAATTTTTCCTGGACAAACGTATAATATTGTTATTCAGCCACACAAAACTGACCAAGAAGTTACACAATTCTATACAATACAGCTAAAAAAAATCTCAAATAAAGACAAAAGTCTTTTTTTGGGAAAACCTGCTGTGCCTTCCAACGAACAACAACTAAAATATCAAGCAGTTGTTGACAATACACTAGATGGGATATTCTTGAGTGATTTGGTAAAAGGAAGAGCAGTAGAATGTAATCGACAAGCATGCAATTTGTTTGGAGCAAGCCGAGCTGAATTACTCGAAGGTGGTGTATTAGGGTTTAGTCCTGAAATACAACCAGATGGTCAGACATCCAAAAACAAACTAAAAGAAATAAAAGAAGAGTTGTTAGGCAAAGGGTCTGGCAGCAAAAAATTTCAATGGCGATACCGTAAAAAGACAGGGAAAGAATTTGATGCAGATGTGGTAGTCAATCTTATAGATGAAGATAACTGTAAGCTATGGCTAACCATGATTCGAGACGTATCGGAAAGAGTCAACAACGAACGAGCTTTAAAAGAAAGCTACCTCAAACTACAAGGAATTTTCAACAATACCTTTCACTTTACTTGGCTGCTCAACCAAGAAGGTACTTTACAAGAAATCAACGAAACCGCCCTCAATATTTTTGATGAACAATTAGACAATCTCATTGGTCAAAAAATCTGGAATACTACTTGGTGGAAACAAAATCCTCTCTCCACTCAAGAACTACAAAGTTCCATCAATCAAGTACTTAAAACAAGGAAGACCATTCGATTCAGTTCTAGCTTTTACGACAACGAAAAAGAAAAGCACATCCTTGATTTTTCATTAAAGCCTTTGATGAATGAAGAAAACAAAATCCTTCATCTTATCCTAGAAGGAAGAGATGTCACCGAATTGGTCAAAAGCAAAGAAGATACCATCAACCGAGAGCGTTTATACCGATCTATCATTCGCAATACACAAGGAACCACCGTCATCCTCTTCAACAACAGCCTAGACATTGAATTAGTGGAAGGAAGCTATATGGAAATGTTCAACCTCCAAGAACAAGCCATACTGGATATGAAAATCAACATCCTTTGTTCTAGTTCTTGGGGAACCCATGACGCACAAAAAGAAGAAGAGAAATTTATAGAGGCACTACAAGGACAATTGGTCATTTTCGAAAGACTTTGTAATGGACGCAACTACTACATCAAAGTCGTGCCTATTCGTGATTTTGGGGGCGAGATCAAAACAGCTATGGTCATCATACAAGATGTCACCGATATTCGCAAAGCCGAACTTGCTTTGAGCCACAAGGTAACAGAGCTACACGAAAAAAATGAGGAATTGGAAACCATGATTGATAAGAGTCTGTATCTCGAACAGTTTGCATACATGGCCTCTCACGATCTCAAAGAGCCACTTCGCACCATTAGTGGTTTTGCCCAATTAGTCAAAAGAAGCTACTATGACAAGCTAGACCAGATTGGCAAAGAATACCTCGACTTTATTATTGACGGAGCCAAGCGAATGGACGCATTGATTTCTGCTTTACTCAATTACTCCAAAATCAATTCGGACGAAATCTATTTTGAAGATGTCAATATCCACAACGTTTTTACGATTGCTTCCAACAAC
Organism: Chitinophagales bacterium; assembly: GCA_020630635.1. Taxonomy (GTDB): domain Bacteria; phylum Bacteroidota; class Bacteroidia; order Chitinophagales; family UBA2359; genus JAHDBB01. The sequence continues at coordinate 609 of JAHDBB010000438.1, read as the reverse complement.
CTCATGAAGTCAATAGTGGAAAACAAAGTCAGCATCAACATAGACTCGGATATGCCCGAAATCATCACAGGCAATCGGGACCGATTGGTTCAACTTTTCCAAAACCTTATTGCCAACTCCATCAAGTTCCGCAATGACGAAGGGCAAGAACAACCCATCATTCACATCAAAGCAGAAGCTCAAGACCAACACTGGCATTTCTCACTAGCCGACAATGGCATTGGTATAGAACCCGAAAATCAAGAAAAAATCTTTTTATTATTCAAAAAGGTTCACTCCAAAAAACATCGAGGATCAGGCATTGGATTAGCGACCTGTAGCCGTATCGTAGAACAGCACAAAGGCAAAATATGGGTCGAGTCCGAACCAGGTCAAGGCGCAACCTTCCATTTCACCGTCGCCAAAAATCTCCAAAAACCACAATAGTTTGATTTCTTTCTAAAAAGTTCTTGATTAGGAGCGAAAGGTTCCTCTTTCATCGCAACAGAAAGTCCCGCTATCCGTTCCTATCACCTTCGTAGAGCAAATTCATGAATTTACTCTACGAAGGTGATACCACTGCTATCGGGGCTAGATCGTTGAGGACAGTCCCCATAGTAACTGAAAAAA
>JAHDBB010000437.1 GCA_020630635.1 Chitinophagales bacterium | reverse complement strand
CCGTCACCCGTCTATCTCCTTCTTTTAGCATTAGGAAAACGCATACGATAAGGCACTTTAACATTCCCTTTAGAGATTTTATTTAAGCGACCTTTAAGGAGTTGTCGGCGCAAAGGTTTGAGATGGTCCAAAAACAAAATTCCTTCGATATGATCATATTCATGTTGGATGACTCTTGCGGTCAATCCCGTAAAAGTCTCTACATATTCATTAAAATCCTCATCGTAATAACGAAGATGCAAGGTATCAGGACGAGAGACATTTTCAGTGATCTTGGGGATACTTAAACAACCTTCTTCGTACTTCCAAACCTTTCCTGTTTCATCAATCTTTTCAGGATTAATAAAAGCACGTTTCAAGCCTGTTGGTTCTTGGTTCTCATCGTCAGGTTCAGAAGATTTACCATTCTTTTTTTCTTTTTCATCAAAAAGCGTACTGTCAATGACAAAAATACGTAGGGAAAGCCCAATTTGGGGTGCAGCTAAACCCACTCCTTCAGCATTGTACATCGTTTCAAACATATTGGCGACCAGTTCCTTCAATTTGGGGTAATCATCGGCAACTGTTTGGGCTTTTTTTACCAAAACAGGGTCTCCATAAGCAACTATTGGAAAAATCATATAGGATAACAGTTTTTCATTTGTGAATCAAGATGATAGGAATGGTTTAAAAATAAAGTGTACTAGCTCAACAAAAAGATATTTTAACTCTACAAGGCGGAAAATATAGTCATAGTAAGGGTACAACAAGGCTTTTCAACGCAATAGATTGGAAAATATGGAAGCGAAGGTGCATTTTATTTTTTCACCATTTCATAGTGGGAGTTTGGTATGTTCAGACAAAAAGCTATTAAGTACCTATGTGTAAATAATCGTCATTTTTGAGCTGGGCTATTTTTTGGTTAGACAAGGCATTTTTTACTGTGATAGTCGAGCTATCGCTGGAAAAAATAACGCAGGATAAGCAAAAAAGAGACCCTCATAAGATGTGTCGATTATTTAGGTTTAGGTATTTACTTACAAGGTAAGACGTAAAGATAGTTGTTTAGTCTCTATTATACATAAAATCTTGTAAGATAAGGGTTGCGCTGACTTCATCAAGCAGAGCTTTATTGCGTCTTGCTTTTTTCTTCACACCACTTTGGATCAAACTTTGCATAGCCATCTTAGAAGTAAATCGCTCATCCACTTGATGTATAGGAATGTCGGGGAATAATTTGTGAAGTTGTTGTATTAATTTCTCAACGGCTTGTGTCAAATCTGTTGGAGTATCATCCAAGTTGGTAGGATAACCTACCACAAAGCCGACTACTTTTTCTTGGCTGGTATATTCTTTTAAAAAATCGAGTAATGTATCTGTTTTTACAGTAGTCAAGCCGTTTGCAATGATTTGCAGAGAGTCAGAAACTGCAAGCCCCACTCTTTTGAGCCCATAATCTATAGCCAATAATCTTCCCATTATCGTACAAATATATCAAATCGTTTAGAAATCAAGGTATTAAAGGCCTTTTTTTTGCTAGTTGGAGGATATGTTTTTTTATAGCTCTTGTACTTTGTTGACAAGGATGCATCATAGCTTCATAGGCATTCAAGAAGATGAAATAAATATTATGGTAATTTATAGACATTTGGCAATTTGTTTTATAAAAAATAAGGTGTTTTTCAATACGCTTTCAGTTACTAAGAAGTACTTTCCATAACCATCTAGACCCGATAGTAGTGGTATCCTCTTGTAGAGCAAATTCACGAATTTGCTCTACAAGAGGGATAAGAACGGATAGCGGGGAGACCCATCACGACGAAGCTCTATGCATTCTCTCCAAAAAGAAAACACAGAATGAGGAGAAAGCCACTAGAAACTTGTCACCTGTCACTCCTAAAAAGTGTTCTCTCTTAATCAATCTCTTATTAACAACAAAAAATATAATCGGTTTAATGAAAGGTGCATTTATTTAAGAAAAAAATAATTTCTTAAAAAAAGTGAAAATTTAGAAAACCAAAAACGACTTTTGGTGTTATTCTTTCCTGAAATCATAATTTTTAAGATATGCCAAAAAAAGTATTGATTATTGGAACAGGATTGGGCGGCTTGGCAACAGCCTTGCGTTTGCGAGCTAGAGGATTGGAAGTAGAGATGGTCGAAAAACACCATCAGGCAGGCGGACGACTCAATCAAATCAAAAAAGATGGTTTTACCTTCGATACAGGACCGTCATTTTTTAGCATGAGCTATGAATTTGATGAGCTTTTTGCCGATTGTGGAATTGACAACCCACTTGAAATGAATGAGCTAAATCCTGTCTATACCGTCTATTTTTCAGATAGAGAAAAGCCTTTCTTCATCCACAAGGATTTGAAAAAACTGGCGAAAGAGTTTGAAGGAATTGAGGACGATTTTGAGAAAAAAGCAAAGGCATATCTCAAACAAGCAGGCGAGCTTTTTCACGATACCGAAAATGTGATTGTCAAACGCAATTATGATAGCTTGGTAGAATATGCGATGTCGCTTTTGCGTGTGCCGCTCAAACACAGTCCTTTGTTGTTGCGATCTATGTGGCAAGAACTCAACCGACGCTTTGATTCACAAGAAGTCAAGGTGATTTTTTCATTGGTTGCGTTCTTCTTAGGAGATACACCCTTTCAAACACCTGCCGTTTACAGCTTATTGAATTATACCGAGTTGCAACACGATGGTTATTACAACATTCGTGGAGGCATGTACAACATCACTCGAAAGATAGTCGGTTTATTGGAGGAGGCAGGTGTCAAAATCCATTACAATACCGAAATTGTAGAAGTGCGAAAAAAAGGCAATCAAATAGATGGTTTTGTCGATCAAAATGGGAAGATTTGGAAATCCGATTTGTATGTTTGTAATGGTGATGCAGCTTCATTCAGAGGCTTGATAATGGGGCGCAAAAAATATACAGAGAAAAAGCTGGATAAAATGCACTGGACGCTTGCGCCATTTACCATCTATTTGGGTGTTAAAGGAAAAATAAAAAACTTACATCATCACAATTACTTTTTGGGAAATAATTTTGAAGAATATGCAGATAAAATCTTCAAGATGTCGGTGAATCCCCAAAAACCTTATTACTATGTAAACGCATCTTCTAAGTCTAATCCAGAATGTGCGCCAGAAGGTTGTGAAAACTTATTCATTCTTTGTCCTGTACCCGATTTACGATTTAAGCCTGACTGGTCAGATCGAGAAGAATTGGCGAATAATATCTTAGAGGATATGTCTGAACGCTTAGACTTTGATCTCATTGGCAATCGAGTAACACAGACGATTTATGACCCAACTCATTGGGAAGGTTTGTTCAATCTTTATCGAGGAAGTGGATTGGGCTTGGCACATGGATTGAATCAAGTCGCTGCCCTTCGACCCAAAAACAAAGATGAGCAATTTGGCAATCTCTATTATGTAGGAGCTTCAACAACTCCAGGTACAGGTTTGCCCATTGTGGTGATCGGCTCAAATTTAGTAACCCAAAGAATCTTGAAAGACCATGCAATCAACAGCCATGTCGCTTTACCAAAACGTGTGCATCAAGTGTAGCACATTGGTAACACAAAATTATAGTACTTCCTTTTCTTTAGGCATCAAGGCACTTGACAAACGCTTCCACGATGCCATCTATAGCATTTACGGCTTTGTTCGTTTCGCTGATGAAATTGTAGATAGTTTTCACGACTACGATAAGGCGGATTTATTGGAACGATTCAAAGTGGAAACCTACAAAGCTATCGAAGAAAAAATTAGCTTGAATCCTATCTTACAGTCCTTTCAAACGGTTGTCAATGAATACGGTATTGATTATGAGTTGATCGATGCATTTTTGTTTAGCATGGAAATGGACTTGTACAATGATCGATATGAATCTTCCTTGTATGAAAAGTATATTTATGGGTCGGCAGAGGTTGTTGGTTTGATGTGTCTCAAAGTTTTTGTGGAAGGCGATCAAGTAAAATACGATGCTTTGAAAGATTCAGCATGTAGTTTAGGATCAGCTTTTCAAAAGGTCAACTTTTTACGAGATATGAAAAGTGATTTTATCGAAAGAGGACGAGTTTATTTTCCCGATGTCAATTATCAAGGCTTTACCTTAGAAGATAAAAAGACCATCGAGGCAGATATTGAGAAAGACTTTCAACATGCGTATGAAGGCATCATTCGTTTGCCACAAGGAGCCAAGTTTGGCGTTTATACCGCTTATAAATACTATCGTTCCTTATTCAAAAAAATCAAAAAAGCTCCTGTCAATCAAGTCTTAGAAGAACGCATTCGAGTACCCAATGAACGCAAGTTTTTACTATTGGTGAGTTCAGCATTTAGACATCAGTTTAATTTGTTGTAAAAGTGAATAGTGACTTACAGGGACGATGTGACGTAAGGGGACGCTTTCTTTGGCTAATCGACTAAACTTGTCTATGAGTAAACCGAAACGCCCCCTCGTCTCAAAACCAAGAAAAGAACCCAAAAACGCCCCTTCGTCCCAAGACCAAGAAAAGAACCCAAAAACGCCCCTTCGTCCCAAGACCAAGAAAAGAACCGAAAAACGTCCCCTCGTCCCCAAACCACGAACAGAACCGAAACGTCCCCTCGTCCCCAAAACCAAGAAAAGAACCAAAAAACGTCCCGTCGTCCCCAACAAGCACGAACAGAACCGAAAAACGTCCCCTTGTCCCCAAACCACGAAAAGAACCGAAAACGTCCCAACATCACAAAATGGTCTCAAACAAAGGCATACTGATTGGATTGCTCATAATTGGCTTATGGTGGGTCAATTGGGCGATAGCTATGCACTGGATCTTAGATTGGACCTCACCGATTACCTACCTTTTATTCCTCATACAAACCCACCTCTTTACAGGCTTATTTATCACAGCCCATGATGCCATGCATGGAACCGTCGCAGCCAATAAAACAGTCAATCAAACCATCGGGCAAGTCTGTACTTTTTTGTACGCCTTTTTCCCTTATCAAAAACTCTATGAGAAGCATCACAAACATCATCGACATGTGGGGACAGAAGAAGATCCCGATCACGCAGATGCACCCTTTTTTAGATGGTATTTAAGTTTTGTATTCAACTATCTAACCATCTGGCAAATCATAGGCTATGCCATCAGCTTCAATATTTTAAAACTCTTTTTACCTACCGAAAACCTTATCGTCTTTTGGATTATACCCTCCATTTTAAGCACCTTCCAGTTATTTTATTTCGGAACCTACCTACCTCATCGAGGTGAACATGAAGCCGACAATATTCACAAGGCAAGAAGCCAGTCAAAGAATCATCTCTGGGCATTTCTAAGCTGTTATTTCTTTGGTTATCATTACGAGCATCATGATAAACCCTACCTTCCTTGGTGGCAATTATACAAACATAAATAAGGCGAGAATATAGAATAGAAACACTAGACAGGATCTATATTAATGATATATGTGCAGACGTTGTTATAGGGCTAAAAAAAAGTAGCCAGACAACATCTGGAGGGAGCGTTGTCCGGCTTTGCTTATAATGAAGCATCAAATAAGCGATATGAAGTTACAAACTAAATTGCATTTTGACAAGTATCAAGAACGTTTTATTTCTACTATTTTTTTTTATAGTTAGTTTAACATAGTTGTAAGTCTTTGATAATCAATTTTATGTTTTTTAATTACTATGTGTTTTTTAATTACTATGTGTTTTTTAATTACTATGTGTTTTTT
>JAHDBB010000436.1 GCA_020630635.1 Chitinophagales bacterium | reverse complement strand
TCTCTTTTTCATTCATACTGCGTTATTTTTTCCAGCGATAGCTCGGCTATCACGGGAAAAAATGCCTTGTCTGAATAAAAAATAGTCTACCTCAAAAATGACGATTATTTACGCATAGGTACTTATTTGTGTCTTTTTAACGACACAAATAATATATTTAGTTGGCGTATTTCGATTTTTTTTAATACAATAGGAACCGAAAAGGGTTAATTTATGTTAAGTTAACCAGAGCTGCACCTGTATTATGCAATAATACGAAAAATAAAAAGTTTTTATTGTGTAATGTGTATTTTTTAATTAAAAGTTCTTTAAACTATGGGTAGATCATCAAAAAAAGTGAACCTGAAAGATGGTTTTTATATCGAAGTAACCAACAGATTAGGCGGATCTCCAATCAAACTATCAAGACCGACAAAGGCAGAAATCTTAATGCTTAAACATCAACATGTCAAATCCAAGAATGTAAAATACTTGGGTGAGTTTCGAGATGGCGTTTGCATAGATGATAAGCTTTGACACTTCAAACATATAACTTATCTTTAATAAAAACTCCCACTATTTGTTATCAAATAGTGGGAGTTTTTATTTTTCTATTTTTGGAGAGAACGCATTTTGCTTCGTCGCAACGAGTCTCCCCGCTATCCACTCTTATGCTAAAAGCCTGACAAACCCTTTTAGCTCACGCTACCTTTAGCATACCGTTACTATCGGGTCTAGATGGTTATGACTACTATTTCTTAGGACCAGTTTATCTCCAAAACACCAAAAATAATTATGACAAAAAACGCTTATTTTATATACCTTCTTCTTCTCTTATTTTCCTGTAAAGACACGCCTGATGACTCTAATGAACTTTCTATCTCGTTAGAAGAGGGTATCCTCATTTTGAATGAAGGAACCTTTACTTTTTCCAATGCCTCCATTTCATTTATAAAAGACGATAGCGTTTATCAAAATATATTTCAAACACAAAATAATCGAAGCTTAGGCGATGTTGCACAGTCCATTACATTTCATGAAGACAAGGCATATATAGTTGTCAACAACTCACATAAAATAGAAATTGTAGATGCTCAAAATTTTGTACATCAAAAGACGCTTACAGGTTTAGTTTCTCCCCGTTATCTTTTGCCTATCTCTCCTACCAAAGCCTATATTAGCAACTTCTATCAGGCACAAATAGACATTTTAGATTTAACGCAAGATAGCATTATTGGACAAATTCAAATGGATTGCCCCCCCGATATACCCAATTATGAATGTGGCTTTGATAAGTTGCTTTTTGCAGAAGATCGTCTTTTTGTTTCTGACATACATTTTCCCTATCTCTGGATTTTCGATATAAATTCAGACACTTTGATTCAAAAAGTAATTTTAGAAAACGCCATCAATGATATGGTTATAGATGAAGATAATTTTATTTGGTTGGCTTCTTTTGGTTTGGAAAATAATGCAGGAAAATTATATCGTTTGAATCCTCAAACGTTAGAGATAGCTCAAGAGATAGAGGTAAATGAGTTGGGAGGATTTTATAAGAATCTAACTATCTATGAGGATGTACTTTATCTCGCTGGCACCAATAAAGTTCTACAATTTTCGACACAGGAAGCTGTTCCTCCAACTATTTTATTGGAAGTTCCTAGTTTGAATATTTATGGTATGTCAATTGCCCCTAGTGGGGATTTATTGTACTTATGTGATGCGCTGGATTTTGTACAACGTGGAGTTGTGTTTCGATTTGATTTGAGTACGCAGAGTTTTGTGGATACGATGCGGGTTGGGATTGTGCCGAGTAGCATTTATCACCGATAATTGTTGTATTATTTTTGTGCAGAGACTTTGACCTTCACTCTTTTCAAATGCAAAAACTGTTGCGCCAATCTTTCAGTCAAAGCCGTTGCACCTTTACCTGTTGTATGTGTATCATCATAATAATTGCGACTATCATATAATTCGGGATAGTCTTTGGCACTGGTCAATTGAATACGATTTTTGGGTGGTAAATTGTCAAAAACTGTTTTTTGTTGCGGGTAGTCTTCTTTACGCAACATGGGATGGGTCACAAAAATGAGTGTAATCCCTTGTTCGGCTGCTAACTCTACTAATTCTGTCAATTGAGCAGCGTATTCGGGGTTTTGAAATTTATCACCGATGGGCTTTTTAGATTCAAAAGCAAGTTCACTTCGTTTACGACTTACTTTTATGTGTCTGATTGAATCCCTAACATATTCCTTATGTCTTCTTCTATTTTTTTTACCTTTTGTCGTCTCCATAGGTACAAATCCTTCTTTACCCAATATGTCTAAATCAATTTTTGACTGGTAGTTTTTTTTGACAATCATATCTTTGACCTCTCCCACATTGAATTTATAGGAAATATATTTGACAAAGAAGTAAAAAGAAAACTTGATTTTTTTCCAAGTCGAATAACGATCTGGGTCCTTTAAATCCCAATAGGTTTTCCAGCTAAAATTGAGTGCTTTTTTATCATTGATCCAAATTCGCTCTCTGGATGAGTGCAAGTTTTTCATAAAAAGATTGTCAATCGTTGAAGTTTGAACAGAACGAATTTCGTGGAAAAGGTACTTGAGATTGGGCAAATCACCATCCGCCTTTTTCTGTATAAGATTTCGACACAAACCATACAATTGTCCAGCGGTTGAACCTCCTAGTCCATAATTGAACGAGGTCGTTCTCACCTTTGAATTTTCTTTTAAAAACCTATCAAAAACCAAAGGATTGACTCCCCTAAAGGTTTTACTAGAGCCAATGAAGATGGTATTGTACTTTTCTGGCTCTTTGGACAATGTTACTGATCTTGCTAACTCGTAGTCGGTTGACCAAGAATAGGGCATATCCAATGCCTTTTTGATAAAGGTACTACACAAAAATACAATTACACTAAGGATGATAAATTTAACAAGTAAACGCAACATGGCTTTTCTTTTTTTTAGATTTTCTTTTCGTCTATTTTATCTAGAATCGGAAATAGATAAACTCACTAGACGCAAATCGTCCAAATGATAAAGTAACTAACCCAATTAGAATATACGTTACCCATCGAACGGCTGGAGACTTACTAAATAATGGATTGCTCCATTTGGGGTATTCTTGAAGAAAATGAATGGTAGTCAAAACTCCAATAAATATAAATGCCGTAACTATATCAGAACCTTTACCTGGTATAATGTCCCAACTCAATTGAGACATTTTTAATTTAGGGATATTGGCTATCAGTGTAAAAGCATCTCCTACACTTTGCGCTCTAAAAAATATCCACGCTAAACAAGCTAAAATAAAAGTAATTCCTACTTGGAAGAAAGTCAATAAACCAGGTATTTTATCTAAACCAACAGAGGCATTGAATCTATCTCTAAAGGGTTGAGAAACGATGGCAAACACCAGATAGAATCCATGTAAGAATCCCCAAACAACAAAAGTCCAGTTGGCTCCATGCCATAGTCCACTCACTACAAAAGTGACCATCAAATTATAATACCAACGCCATTTTACCACCCGATTTCCGCCCAATGGAATGTAGACGTAATCTCTAAACCAAGTAGAAAGGGAAATATGCCAGCGTTGCCAAAAGTCTCTTACAGAGGTCGCAAAGTAAGGACGATTGAAGTTTTGCATCAAGTCATACCCCATCACTTTAGCCGTTCCAATGGCTATAATGGAGTAACCTGCAAAGTCACAAAAGATTTGGTAAGCGAAGAAAAAAGTCGCCAATATCACTTGAAAACCTTCATATTTTTCTGGGCTTTTGAAGACGACATCCACAATGGGTGCAACATTATCGGCAATAACCAGCTTCATAAAAAAGCCCCAAGCCATCATACGAATACCATCTACCACTCGCTCATAATCAAATTTAAATTTTTCTCTAAATTGAGGTAATAGACGGTCTGGTCTTTCGATGGGTCCTGCTACTAATTGTGGGAAAAAGGATACATACAAAGCAAAAATTCCGAAGTGTTTTTCGGGAGCGACTTTACCATTGTACACATCAATGCTGTAACTTAGGGTTTGGAAGGTGTAAAAAGAAATACCTACTGGTAAAAGGAGCTTAAAGGCTGGCACTTCTGCCATTATATTGATGGAATCGAATATAGCATTAAGACTATTTCCAAAAAAGTTGAAATATTTGAAGGTGAAAAGGAGTCCTAAATTGACAAATAAACTGATGAAAAGCCACTTTTTTCGTTTGGACTTTTCGGGGATATTGCTCATTTTGATGGCAACAAAGTAGTCTACTATGGTGGAAAGCATGATGAGGAGGGCGTACTCGGCTTTCCAACACATGTAGAAGTAGTAACTGGCAAGTAATAGAAATATCCACCGAAACCGATGCGGAATCAGAAAGTAGAGTATGATGACTATCGGAAAGAAAATGGCAAATGCCAGTGAATTAAATAACATTGGTTATGGTCTAATGTGATTTATATTAATCTTTTTTATCTACTGGTCCTAAGAAGTTGAGACCTCAACAAACTAGCCCCGATAGTAGTGGTATGAATGCAAATGTGTTGGCTTAAAAAAACGTTGGCTGCATTCATAAGAACGGATAGCGGGACTTTCCACAACGACGAAGTATTTAACCTTTCGCTCCTAAAAATCAAACAAATTAGAATTAGAATTGAAAATAAATAAATTCGTCTTGTTGATTGAAGGTTCTCCAAAAGAGAATGGCAAAAATGAGTAGATAATATACTGCCCATCGAACGGCTCTGGGTTGTCTGCCAATGAACTCAATTACATCGTCTTTGTATTCGATATAGTGAACGATTATTACCAACACTATTGCAAAACAGGCTGCATATAGTTCTAATAAACCGTCTTGGGTTCCCATCACATTGAGTCCCATCCTATGATCAAATAAACTGGGTTTGAATACATTTGAATCAAAGGCAAAAGCGTTTTTGGTTAGGGTCCACACATCTGCCATGTCGTTGGCTCTAAAGATTAGACAGCTATATGACCAAAAAGCAAAGGTCAAAATCATGCTGAATAAATTGTAGGCTGTTTTGTTTACTTTTTTGGCAAAACGTCTTCTTTTCTTTCGACTCCAAGCTTCGTATGTCAACACTAAGCCTTGTAAAAATCCAAAGTAGATAAATGTCCAGTTGGCTCCATGCCAAAATCCAAATAAGATAAAGGTGACAAACATGACGAAAACATAGGCGTATTGTCCCCAATATCGGGTTGCCAGTCCTAAAGGAGTATATAAATAATCTCTAATCCAAGTTGATAAAGAAATATGCCAACGTCTATAAAATTCGGTCATATTTTTACTAAACCAAGGACCTTTGAAATTGTCCATCAGTTTGAAACCCATCACTTTGGCGGAACCAATCGCCATGTCAGTGTAACCAGAGAAGTCACAAAAGACTTGTACAACAAAGAAGAAGGTTGCTATCCAAACCACCAATCCTTCGTGGCTATTGGCATTGTTGAAGACTTCGTTGACATAAACCGCTACCCTATCGGCTACCAGTACCTAGAAAACTGGTGAATAGGTACTTCTAAAAACAAACACTAAAGTACCCTAAATAATCGACGCATAGGTACTTATAAAAAGTTATAGGCTATCAGAAAGACTGGTTTCTAATAGCCTACAAGTTTTCGTAGCATGGGTAATTTTGGGGTAGAGCCTGCTTTGATCTAACAACTTTTCATCAGTTCCTCTTCATTGGTCTCTTCGTTCAGCTTATAATAATGTTTTTTT
>JAHDBB010000435.1 GCA_020630635.1 Chitinophagales bacterium | reverse complement strand
TCAATGAATATGTCAATGATTTTATTGTCGAAAAAAGTCAAACATTGAAAGGATTGATTAAAGATGGTTCTTCGGGAGAAGGTTTGCCTTTTTGTACAGTTAGTACAGATAATGTTAATCCAATGGTTGGAACCCAAACAGATTTTGATGGATATTTTACGCTCAATCATGTGCCAATTGGCTCTACCATTTTAGTTCAATATATTGGCTATGAAAGTGTCAGGTTTACTTATACAGGAGACACAGAATTTGTAGATGTTGAAATGAGAGAAGATGTAAGCTTGTTAGATGAGGTTGTTGTTACTTCCGCTTCTTATGGAAGAAAAGCAAAAGGATTGTTTAATAGAAAAGGTAAAACAACCAGTCCAACAGAGTCCAGAGTGGTGATGAGAAATAGCGTACAACCTACTGTCAATAAAAATACGGCTATCAAAGAAACCCAACAAAACAAAGACAAAGCTGTTCCGCCACCACCTCCACCACCGCCTCCTGCTTTGGTTGTTGTAGAAGATGAAGAAGTGCTTATAGAGTCAGAAGCCGAATTGAAAATGGTGGAAGAAGTTTTAGAAGAAGAAGCTGAATGGGAAGAAATGGAAGAACCTGAACCCGAACCAGAGATTTTTACCATTGTAGAAGAAATGCCCGAATTTGAAGGAGGACAAGAAAAGATGTTGGAGTTCATTTATGAAAACTTGAGCTATCCCCAAATTGCTTTAGATAATCAAATCGAAGGAATGGTCGTTGCTTCTTTTATGGTGGCAGCAGATGGATCTATTCAAAAAGTACAAGTGAGACGAGACATTGGCGGAGGTTGTGGTCAAGAAGCGGTGAAGGTGTTGGAGCAAATGCCCAATTGGAAACCTGGAAAACAAAGAGGCAAACCCGTCACCGTTCAATACAATCTTCCGATTCGTTTTAAATTGGATAATGGAAATGGTGAGTCTGTTCCTGCCCATTCTTTTGACTTAGACTTACAGTTTGCCCAAAAGAACAGTTTTTCCTTAAAACCCAAAAAGCCCCAATACAACCAAGTTCGCACTTTTTACAGTCCACAATACCAAAGCAAAGAAATGCCAAAGGTGCGTCATGACTTTAGAAAAACCTTGTATTGGAATCCAATGATTGAATTAGATGAACAAGGAAAAGCACAAGTCAGTTTTTACAATAGCGATGAAATCAGTCAATACAAAATCATCTTAGAAGGCTTGACAGAGGAGTCAGTCATTCGTCAAGAACAAAACTTTTTCACCCAATTGCCCTTTAGTTTAGATGCCAAAATTCCACCATATTTGACCTTTGAAGATGAGTTGCAAATTCCGATCATTTTAAAGAACAATACAGATGAAACGATCACAGGAAAACTGCGTTTACAAGCTCCAAAATCAACTAAACTTTTAGAGGCTTTACCCGAAAATATCACCATCGAACCCAACAGTATCTATAAGGCTATGACGACTTATCGCATCTTGCCACAAGCTAGTCAAGCACATATCGGTATTCAGTTTACGAGTGATGGTTTTGAGGATGCGATGGTTCAAAAGGTGGATATACGACCCAAAGGTTTTCCAGCTCGACAATCCTTTTCGGGTGATAAAATGAAACAGTCTTTTGATTTGGAATTACGAGATGTCGTAGATGGTTCTTTAGACGCTCGCTTTGTTGCCTATCCCAATATCTTAGATGAAATGATGGGTGGAGTAGAAGGGATTTTCCGAGAACCACATGGATGTTTTGAACAAACCTCCTCTTACACTTATCCCAATGTTTTGGCTTTAAATTATCTCAAAACAACCAATCAAGTTCGTCCAGAGATTAAAAAGAAGGCATTAGAATATATCGACAAAGGCTATAAACGCTTAAAGGGTTTTGAGACCAAAGAACATGGCTTTGAATGGTATGGAGGTACGCCACCACACGAAGGACTTACCGCTTATGGTTTGATGGAATTTACCGATATGAACAAGGTTTTTCCTGTGAGCCAAGCACTTCTTAAGCGTACTACAGAATGGCTGATGAGTCGAAGAGACGGACAAGGAGGCTTTAAAAAGAATGAAAGAGCTAGACGTTCTTATGGTTATTCTAATCCCAAAGTTTTGAATGCTTATGTAACTTATGCGCTTTCCGAAGCAGGGATTACGGACATCGAAACCGAATTGAATGCAACCTATGATGCTGCTTTAAGTGATGCAGATGCTTATCGTTTGGCTTTGGTAGCTAATACCGCTTTCAATTTACAGCAGTCGAAAAAGGGAGAAAAAATGCTTCAAATGCTTCTTGATTTGGTCAAAGAACATGGGTATCATCAATTGCCTGCCGAGATGTCGATTACTTCTTCCAGAGGTCAATCCCTTGCTATTGAAACAACTGCTTTGTTGATGATGGCATCTTTGAAGTCACCAAATCCTGATGCAAGTATTTTGGCTGGAGCTGCGGAGTATCTTTTGAGTAAGCGTAGATATGGGATGTTTGGTTCGACACAAGGGACAGTTTTAGCTTTAAAAGCTTTAATTGGCTATGCTCAATTTATGAACAAAACCGATGAAGGTGGAACCGTTCAACTGTTGGCAGAGGGGAAGGTCATCCAAGAGTTTGAATATGCTAAACATCACAAAGGTAAAATTGAGCTAACTGGTTGGGCTAATAATTTGCAGGAAGGCAAGCAGACGTTAAAGGTTCAGTTTAAGGATACGAAACAAGCTTTGCCGTATTCGATTGATTTGGGGTGGACGACTAATACGCCTGTCAATGATCCTGATTGTGCGTTGTCTTTGCAAACCAATTTACTCCAATCCAATGCAAGGGTAGGGGAGACGGTGCGTTTACAGACCATTGTTGAAAATATCGACAAACAAGCAGTTGCTTCTCCTATTGCTAAAATTGGGATTCCTTCTGGTTTGAGTGTGCAGCCTTGGCAGTTGAAGGAGTTGGTCGAAAAAGAACAGGTGGCGTTTTATGAGATTTGGCACAATTACTTGGTGTTGTATTGGCGAGGGATGGAGAAGAAGGATCGTTATGAAATTAATTTGGATTTGAAGGCGGAAGTTCCTGGTTATTTTGAGGCTCCTGCGAGTTCTGCTTATTTGTATTATACGGATGAGTTTAAGAATTGGGCGGAGGGTGCTAGTGTGGAAGTGGGTGGTGAGTAGTGTTTGATAGTGACTGGTGACTTCATGTGAGGGTGCATTCATATTGTCTTGTCACACTAGTAATTTTTTAGGTGTTATTTGAGCATTTTTAGAACCATTTTCTATGTGTTTTGACTGTTCTTTTCCTTGTCTTCGCCAGACGGGCTTTCATTTTTCAGTCGATAAAAATGTCTGGGCGACCCCGAAATAAAATCTTGCTCAATCATACGTTCCTTTCGCAATGCCACCGCCCCGCTACCAGTAATTGAGCATCGCCAACGCTTCCTTTTCGGTTCTGATTTGAACGGTTTGTAGTTGTTTCAGTTGGATTGTTAGGCAATCAAGTTACTTCTTCACCGCTTTTTAGCTGGAAAAAGCGGCGACCCGTCTAAAGTTGCCAAGTTACCCTCATTGTAAGAAAGAAAGGGTAAGTCGTTTCAATCGGATTGCTATGCAGGTAGTGAGCCAGCAATCCGATTGATTTATATTAAAAGTCTCCTTTCTCTTTATCAATCGGATTGCCTCTACTTTGCGTGGGTAGCAATCCGATTGAAGCGAGACCTTTTTTCTTTGATTGGAAAATTGGATAATAATCGTGGCAAACTTAGACGGGTAGCCGAAAAAGCTAACTTAACTAAGAGCCGATGCTTAGGGACATAAACCTTACTAACCAAACTTGTATTATCTTAGGTTCTTAATAGTTTGTTGTAAGGTTTTTCTTATCTCACATTTTTTCTTTGTTACATAGTTGGGTGAAAGATGTAAAACATGGGCAACTTCTGTATTGGTATTAAATTTTCCTGTTTGAGGATTAATGGTCCAACATAAATTCCATAGTTCTTGTTCTTTTTTGGTTAGCATATAAAAAGCCTTCTCATATTGTTCTCTTTGTTCTTCTCTTTCCCAAAAATCATTGATGGCATTTTTTATATTATCAGATAACTTACCACTGTAATGTATTCTTTTTTCTTTTCGTTTTTTATTCAACCAAATGTTTCTACAGACAATTTTTAAAAAGGCATTTAAAGGGCAAGATAGTATAAAACCTGCTCGTGCTTGTTTTAATAGTTTGATTAACGCTTCTTGAAAAACATCTCTTGTATCCTCTTGTGTACCACCTAATTTTTTGATCATGCAGGTTATTGAATAGGCATTGTTGAGATATATTTCTTCTATCAAAATACTGTTGTTTTCTAATAATGCGTCAATATAGCGATGATCTGAATGTTTCTTTTTATCAGAACATATTGTCTTTATTTCACTTGGTTTTTGAGATAAAACTTGAACTTCCTCTTTTAGAATACCTTTATCCATGATGTCAAAATTTAAGATTAAAAATCAGGGCAAGAACTTACTTTGAAATTATGTTATTGTGGGTATAAACAAGTGAATGAAGAACATGACTTGCTTTTATTGGAAGAGGGAAAAATTGGTGGGAATTGGACACAGAAAAAAATATTTTTTAAAAGTTGTCCAATTTTTATAAAAAAATACTCTTATATAAGTAAGACCGTATGTAATTTACTCAAAACACATCTATGAAAAGTTACCTATTACAATCAAAAGATAAAGTCCCCTAATTATTTTATACAAACCTTTAAGGTAAATTTAAATTTTATATTCTATTCAAGCTAAAAATTATTCTATGGTATAAGAAGAGTTTAATTTTAGTCATTAACCATATTGAAGTCTTATATTGTGTATTTATTATATATGTGTATAACACGGTTAAAAAGAGTTGTACTCCCGTGTTCTAATAAAAAATGAGTACTATTTTCCAACTTTATGAACATTACCCTGTTAATCGACAGCTTTTTTTAAGGTAACTATATGTGTTTAAGTAGTTTGTATGCTTCATTAATGAATTTGGTTAGACTATAACTCAACTTATACTTGAATATGAAAGGAATTCGTAAAGTAGCTTTATACGATATAGTATTAAAGCTATTGGATAAATTTCTATATTCCTACCGACATCAGTTAGATGTAGTTACTATTGAACAATTAGTTTTTGAAAGCTATGAAGAATTGATAGAGAAAGGAACCATAGGAATTGAAAATGTCAAAGGTTATCTTTACAAAATGATTAACCATAAAATCTTGAGGTATTTAAAGGAAGTTAAGAAAGTAAAACGTTTTTTATACGATCAGTTAATATTGACTTCTGTGATGGAAATTTTTGTAGAAGAAGAAAAAGCAGAGAATGATAGAAAACAACAAGTACTTTTTAATCTTCTTGAGAAGATGCCAGAAAGAAAACAGCAATTAATACAATTAAGAGTAATCGAAGAACAGGCATTTGCTGATATTGCGGTTACACTCAATATTAAAAATGTCAATACTGCTAGTAAAACCTTTTATCGGGCATTGGCAGAATTACGACAAGGTTACTTAATGTATCATGAAAATTGTTCGATGTAGAACGAAAAAAGCTCACATTTGATGTGGGCTTTTTTTATTTCTGGTGCTAAGAAGTTCTGTCTATTCCAAAATAGCCCCGAATGGATTAAATTTTAATACCAAAATCTTAAATTCTAAAACGGTTCAGTTCGTGAAGCGTTCTATCCATTCCACCTAGCCCCGATAGCAGTGGTATGGCTGCGGCTTGGTTTGGATGAAAGGCACTTT
>JAHDBB010000434.1 GCA_020630635.1 Chitinophagales bacterium | reverse complement strand
AGTAAGTAAGGTGAGGCAGCAATCAAACGAAATTCTGGATAAAGCATCAAAATTTCTCGTAAACGCTGATGTTCTTGTAAGCTGAATTTTTGAAATAAATCGCCCGCATTATCAATAAAAATAGCCAGTTTTTTACCTCGTTTTTTTAAGGCTTCCAAAAGTAAATCGAAGGCTTTTTCTTGATATTTTCGTTCATCTTGAAGAAGATCATATTGTGACATGATTTCGTCATATAAGCCTTCAAAAACCTCATATTTATCCTCTAAATAATCCGCTATTCGTTCCCAAAGATTATATAATTTATTGACACCATATTGCTCTTCATTGAGCCAAATAGGAAGTAACCAAACATTGACTTCTTCATCTTGTTCAATGGCATGAACCAAGCGAAGCAACATCGTGGTTTTTCCCATTCCTCGTTGGGCGACAATCAGATATTGTTGATGAGCATCGTCATCTTTAGAATCTTTTATGTCCTTAAAAATGCGCTTAAATTTTTGAGTTCTTACAACAAAACGATCTATTAGTTCCTCTCTTGTAAGTTGGTCGGGATTGTAGATACTGGCGATGGTTTGCATATTATTCCTCGATTTTTTTGCTATCTTTTGTACTTATTTCAATGCTTGGACTCTTATAAGAAAAATTAAAAAGGCGTGGAAGGATACAGATGATAATTATAAAGGAGATTACAATCACAATGATTAATACTAACATTTGAATAAATGTTAAGTCTGTTGGTATCAAGTTGAAGAAGTCCATATAGAGGAAGTTTAAGGATAAAAAATGCTACTTTGACAAAAATTTTATGGTCAAATATAAGTGACAAAAAAAATATTGTCAAGTTTTGACAAAAAATTTATGGTCAAAAACTGATTTTTAGTCTAAAACCCCGTATTTTTGAGTGAAAAAGACCTTTTTGGAGAGAAAAATAAAAAAATGCCCACCCCCACTTTCCTGTACATCGGAGCGTCCAAAGCAGGGTCCAGTTGGATATTTGAGTGCTTGAAAGAACATCCAGAAGCATTCGTACCACCAGCCAAAGACCTACACTTTTTTCATTTACAATATGAAAAGGGGATAGAATGGTATGAGTCGTTTTTTAAGAAAGGAGAAGGGATAAAAACCATTGGAGAGTTGTCGCATGACTACTTTTTATTTGAGCATGTTGCCGATAAAATCAAAGCCTATCAGCCCGATATAAAGCTACTCGTTAGCCTTCGAGAGCCAGTAGAAAAGATGATTTCCAGTTATCATTATGCGAAGCGGACTTATCTCAAAGAAAATGTAAGTTTTGAAGACTTTTTCTTTCATCACGAAAGGTATCAAAAAAGCCACTATCAAAATATGCACAAGGAGACTGCCCAATATTTCCAAAACCTCCAGCCCTTTTATGAGCGATTTCCCAGAGAAAATATCTTAGTTGTTTTCTTCGATGAACTAAAGGAAAGCCCACATATCTTTATCCAAAAAATCTATCATTTTTTAGAGATAGACGACACCTTTGAACCCAGCGTATTACACACCAAAGTCAATCAGCAACAAAAAGCCCGTTTTCCCTTAGTCGCTCGTTTAGCCTACACCACCGCCTCCCTTTTACGGACCTTAGGACTTGCCAATATCGTCGGAGCCGTCAAACGCAATCCCGTCTTTGAAAAGATGCTCTACCAAAAACCCAAAGCCACCAAACAACCCATCGACCCCAAAACACTTCAAAAAGTCTATGAGTTCTACGCCACCGACTATCCTCAACTCACCGCCCTCCTCCAACAAGATTTGCCACCCAATTGGTACAGATCGTTTTAAATTCTAAGCACTAATTTCTAAAATGCCAGAACTGTGGCACAAATGCACCACAATTTGACAACTTTCATGTAAAAACAGAACCAAAGTTGTCAAATTTTCACAAACGACCGAAAATATGATTGCCTATAAATTTTTGAAAAAAATGAACATTGATTTTTAATTACATTTATATGAAAAAATGTAAGTAGTATTACAAATATGTACTAAATCATAGGTGTTTGAATAACTGAGGAACAAATGTCTATAATTAAATGTTTAAGTTTGAATAAAGTTACTACTTATGAGATACATTATTTTTATTGGTATTTTGCTATTATTTTCTTGTAAGGATAAAAGAAAAGACCTAATCGCTTCTTGTGAGTGTTCAATAGACGAGACTCATCTACAAAGTATAAAAGTAGAACAATCCAAAAATCAAAGCCCTCACATTAGTATTGGTGGAGAGATTATGATAGAAATAGGTATACTGTTTAAAAAGTTGATTAGTGGAGGACCCAAAGTAGATATAGGAACCCGAAATAAGTTGGAAGAGTCTTATCAAGTAATGATTAATGAATGTCCTGAAAGTCTTCAAAAAAAAGTGATACTTATTCGTGCCTTGGGTAATACCTATTGTGCAACAGATAAACGTCTTTGTCAACGAAATGATTTAACAGAAGAGAAAAAATATCAAAAACAACAAGATAATATAAAGGAATTTGAGAAGAGAATAATAGAAATTTTCTTGGATAAAGAAATCGCTTTCAATGAAAATATGATACAAAAAGTAACCAAAGAGATCATAGATTCTTCAAGGACTCGCATTATACAAGAAATAACCAAAGAGGTGATAGATTCCTCAAAGACACATATCATACAAGAATTCATCAAAGAAGTTTCAGACTCTTCAAAAAGAGAAGGTGTAAATGATAAGACAGATTCACCACAAAAAAAAAATATTAAAAGCATCTTGAAAAAATCTCATACCTTTCAATTCCATCAAAAAGAACTTCAATTAAATCTAAAAAAACTCAAAGAAGAACTTCGTCAAAAAATGTCTTGGGATTACAGTCTTGTAGCTCCTATCTACAAAATAGCACTCACCTATTCTGGCAATTTACAACACATCGAAAACAACTTCTACAGATACAAAGGAGGCTTTTTAGAAATACAAATCAACGAAACAATTTGCTGCTGTCATCAAGACCCCGATTTTAAAATTGAACCAACAGACGGAATCGGCAATGATCAACAAATTGTTTTAGAGGATATAAAGAAGTCAATCAATAAAATAATCAATACGCCTTCATTCATTGATAAGATTCAAAAATCCATTAAATCATGCGTGTATTAAAATGCCTTTATTTTTTCTTATTTCTCTTCTTCTCTTTTAGTTTTTATACCAAAGGACAAGGCAAATTAGTAACATTCTATGAAGGAAGTACCAGACCTTGTGTTATTTCTATTTTAAAAACTTTAAAGAATGATATAGATACAATCAATAAAGTAACTTACTTAAATGAATTGACCGCTTTGTCAACAGAAGAACAAAGAATTCGAAATCTACTAGAAAAATTATCTAGAGAAAAGGTTAAAGTTAATTCTGATAAGCGAGACGCATTTCAAGAAAAACTAACTAGCTCTTTGCTTGAGTTTAATTTTTATTTAAAGATTGAATACCATGAGATTTTTAATCAAAATGGAATGCTACATTTTTTTCTTTATAAAGCAGAAGCAGGTCAAAAAACAGATACTGCTTCCTACTTTCCTACTATTTTAAAGGATGAAGAAATGATAGAAAAGGTGGTATTTACGGTAGAAGATAATGAGCAAACACGTGAAAGAAAAATACACAATGCCTTAAAAAGACTATTCTGGAGAGATAATAACCAGCCGCCTATTCTGAAAATGAAAATAAATGATTTAGACTACTCGCCACCAAATATTTATTACCACGTTTACAATACCCCTCTTATTTTAGATGCTTCTTACAGTAATGATCAAGTTATCCAAAGAAAATATTTATCTTACAAATGGAAACAAATTAATCCAAAAGGAGGAAATGCACCCAAAGAAAAAGAAGTTGTTCTCAACCAAACTGCTCAAAACATAGTGTCTTTACCAGATACAGGAACATATTATTTTAGTATTAACATTTCCAATGAAATTTCTTCTTCTCAAACAGAGACTATTATCATCAAAGGGATTGAGCGTCCAAAAATAAAACTTTCTTCTACAGAATATAGAATACGAAGTAGAGCTTCTATCTTTCAATGGTTTATACACAAGCATTTTTTAACAAAAGTAAATTATACCTTAGAAGGAACTTTTGAGGGAGAGTCTCAATTGAATTATCAACCTTCATTAAATTTAGTGGATAAAAAAGAACTTTTTTGTAGAAGAAAAACAAATGTACAAAAAATCAAACAGACCAATAATGGGTTTGCTTATAAATTTGAAGGAAGGTTATTTGGTAGAAATTTTTATAAATACAACATAACAGGTACTGCAAATAATATTCAAACAGATACAGTTGAATTTTATTTAAGAAAACCAGAAAAAGATTTTCTAAGATTAACACTCGGTTTTCCTTTTTTTATAGGAGGAGAATATATGGGGATTTTAGGAAGGTACAGAGATAGAGTTTGGGTGGCAGCCCCACTTGAAGCAAAAGGAGGTATTTATCTAGTCCATTGGGATAACCCCAATTCTTCTATAGTTTTTGAGGGTGGAGTATTATTATTTTTTATGGAAAAAAATAAAAATACCATTACAGAAGGGTTGGGGATTATGTCGCTTAAATGGATGAGTGAGTCATTTAGGATTAAAAAATCACTGATTTTTTCAGCTTACATTTCTTTTAATTTGATAGGTGGTTTAATGTACAATAATTTAGAAATTTTAGAAAACCAACGACATTGGGGATTTAGTTTGGGGTATAAAATAAATAATGTAGAAATTGATTTACTTAATATTTATTATAATTTTAAATATAAAGAACTTTCTCTAGCAGGAGGCATTCGGTTAGATTTTTTTCCTATGTTTAGTGACGGATTTTCTTTTAGAAAAAAGAAAATATAATGCTTTTTTATAAAGATTTTTATTAGGAGAGAACGGTTATTACTCTTTCATCGCAATAGCAAGTCTCGCTATCTGTTCTTATAAATGCAGCCTGCCACAACCCACCCCCAACGCTTTAGCATTTATACCACTACTATCGAGTCTATTAGGGCAAGGATACAACCTCATAGTACCAGTAGTTTAAATTCTAAAATGCCAGAACTGTGGCACAAATGCACCGCAATTTGACAACTTTCATATAAAAACTGAGCCAAAGTTGTTAAATTTTGATTTCCAAGAACCACCAAATATTCTTACACCATTCTCTAGGATGCTAAATCTGGCACTAAGAAGTCAAGACCATTCAAAAATAGCCCCGATAGCAGTGGTATTACTCTTGTAGAGCAAATTCACGAATTTGCTCTACAAGAGTGATAAGAACGAATAGCGGGACTTTCCATCACGATGAAAGAAAATCCCTTCGCTTCTCTAAAAGATTCTTTGATGAAATAGATGCTTAAGAGAAAATGAAACGTTCTTCAAAAGTTCAATCGTTGTCACTCAATCATTTTGAAAAAGTTTCATTTTCCATCTATTTATCAAAGAATAAAGCCCAAAAAAGGAATAGGATTATCAGGATGAGTTCAAGATTAATAGGATTTCAGCAAGTACTTAAACGCACAAATTGAACCGAAAAAATCCAGAAAATCCAACACTCCTAATAATCCAGATTCTAGTCGTATGAAGAGAAAAACCTTTACTTCATTCTTTAGGATGAAGTCGGGAAACGAGCCGAAAAAACCTTTACTTCATTCTTTAGGATGAAGCCCGAAAGTCACCAGTCACTATTCACCAGTCACCATCATTCCTTATCCACAATCGTCACAGTTCCCCCACCATTATAAGAATGATACTCCCCAT
>JAHDBB010000433.1:1292-5764 GCA_020630635.1 Chitinophagales bacterium | reverse complement strand
CCTAAAACGTTGGCACATTTATAAGAACGGATAGCGGGACTTTCCTTGACGACGAAGCCACGACCCCTTTGCTCCTAAAAAAAGAAAACATTACAAACTGAACTGCATTTATAATTAATCATTCACAATTCACCATTATAAAATTTCTTTCGTTCCTCAAAAACAACTTGTTATGATAAAGTATCAACGTATTTTAATGGGATTATTTTGTCTTTTGCTATTGAGTTGTAGTAAAGATGAGATTACTATTTTTCCTGAAACTTGTGAAGAACATACAGCCGTTGATGCCAATATACAAGCCATTGCCGACCAATATACAGCGGCAGGGATTCCAGGATTGGCGATTATTTATAAGAAAAAAAATGAGGAATTTAGAGAAGTGTATTCAGGATATGCGTCCTTAGAACATAAGATAGCAATCGGACAATGTCATCATTTCCACTCTGCAAGTTTGGCGAAAACCTACTTTGCGGCATTGACCTTAAAACTGAATGAACAAGGTAAAATAGATTTGGAGTCTTCGATTGCAGACCATCTTACAGGGGAGTTTTTAGAAACCTTAGAAGGTTTTCACCATGTGACGATTCGACAATTACTCAACCATACATCAGGTATTCCCAATTTTTATACAGGTGAACATATTCTCAAATATTTCGATGATTTTGAGCAGCAGTTTACCCACCAAG
Organism: Chitinophagales bacterium; assembly: GCA_020630635.1. GTDB lineage: Bacteria > Bacteroidota > Bacteroidia > Chitinophagales > UBA2359 > JAHDBB01. The sequence goes on along the minus strand of JAHDBB010000433.1, from coordinate 5,078 downwards.
AAATGCTGAATTTTATCAAAGGCAAACCCTTAGAATTTGAGACAGGTACAGATGTCAATTACTCAGATTCCAACTATTTTATTTTAGCATTGATTCTTAATAATCTCGTTTCCAATAAAACACATATTGATCTGTTGTACGAAGAATTATTGCTGCCTTTAGACCTTGTAGATACCTATTATGATATAGCCCAAAATTCTCCTAAAGCCTCTTTAATGGTCAATTGTTACAATGATTATTATGGAGATGGAAACTTGCAAAATGTGACTGATACAGAAAGACGTTTTGCAGCGATGAATATAGGACACGATTCATTTATTGCTAAACCAACGGATTACTTTCAGTTTTTTTATAGCCTCATCAATGGCGATTATCTTTCAGCTACTTCATTAGAAAAAATGCTTACGTTTACACCTTATACTTTGGACTTTGCATTACATCAGGCAGAAGGAATGGGTATTCGTAAAACAGTCAATGATGCCAATGATGAACGCATCGGACATTTTGGTGCAACCATTGGAGCAGGAAATGCTATGTTGTATTATCCAGAAGAAGAAGTCTATCTCGTCGTTTGCGGCAATTTTGGACGATTTTTTGGTGGACCTGTCGCCGAATTATTTACCACCGAATTTGAAGACTTAAAGGTAGAAGGCACATTGATTGGAGATTTGGAAAAAGCCTTATTAGAAAATTAAACCCTCCTATTGGACAAAATATTAAACATATTGTAGTCGGTATTGGGTATATTTTCCTTGACACCTAAAGTTCGAATCATCGTAATAACTTGACCTCGATGGTAAGTGCTATGATTGATGACATGCATCATATACTCATATCGACTCAATGTAACTTTTGCCCAAGACTGATCTAAATGTAAAGGAATCAACAACTCTTCCTCCGTAAATGCAGAAAAGTGTTTTTTCATCTCCATAGATACTTGTTTGAGTTCTTTAAAAATTTCTTGGACTTTTTCTTCTTGAATTTTCCACTTAAAATTTTCCATTTCTTGTTGACGAATAAAGGTCAACCAAAATTTTTGTGCCAATAAGATGTGTTGTAACGTTTGATCGATTGTGTCAAAACTTGAATCGACTTTTTGATACATCAGTTTTTCTTCCAAAGGTTGTAGGAAATTGACCAATTTGTGATTGGCCCAGTTGTTGTAAGTGGTGTAGTTGGATATTAGTTTGGATAAACTCATATTTTAATTTTTTCTTTTTAGGAGCGAAAGGTTCGTTACTTCGTCGCAACGGCAAGTCCCGCTATCCGTTCTTATAAATGTGCCAGCGTTTTAGGAAGCCAACGCATTACATTTATACCACTCCTATCGGGGCTAGTTGGTGATAGACTCTACCTATAGTAACAGAACCACATTCATGTATTCGTGGCAAAAAAAATACAAATGAACAGAAAGTCACCAGCCACTTGTCACCCGTCACCAAGTCACTTCTTAATCTTAATCACCACCGACTTAGAGGCAGGCGTATGACTTTTATCGGCGACCTTATTAATAGGAACCAACGGATTCGCTTCAGGAAAATAAGTAGCGACACATTGCTTAGGAATATCATAAGGAACGACCACAAAAGTACGAGCCACTCTTTCCACGCCTTCAAAATAATTGTATAAATGCACGATGTCTTTCGACTTTAAATTCATTCGTTTCATATCCTCCTGATTCATCAAAACAACCCGTCTTTCATTATAAATCCCTCGATAACGATCATCCAATCCATAGATCGTTGTATTAAATTGGTCGTGGCTCCGAATCGTCATCATCAAAAAATCATCCGCTTCTAATGAATGCTTCGGCAAATCCGTAACGGTAAACTCCGCTTTTCCACTCAAGGTTTTAAAGTCCCCATCTCTCGCACAATTGGGAAGATAAAACCCACCCGTTTGTCGGACTCTTTTATTATAGTTCTCAAATCCAGGAATGACTTGCTCTATCAAATCTCGAATTGCATCATAGTTTTCGACCAGTTTCAACCAATCCACTTTCGATGCTTCACCCAATGTTTTTTGCGCCAAGCAAGCCACAATCATCGGCTCACTCAATAAGTGTTTCGAGATCGGTTTTAAATGTCCTCTGGAAGTATGCACAATTCCCATTGAATTTTCGACACTTACAAATTGTTTTCCATTTGCTTGTTTATCGACTTCTGTTCTTGCCAAACAAGGTAAAATCAAAGCGACTTTTCCATGAATCAAATGGCTTCGATTGAGCTTAGTAGAAACATGCACCGTCATTCGACAATTTTGTAAAGCCTTTGCCGTATATTCCGTATCAGGAGCAGCCGACAAAAAGTTTCCACCCATCGCAAAGAAAACTTTATCTTGTTGATCGTGCATGACTTTGATAGCATCCACCACATTAACCCCATGATGACGAGGTGGATCAAAGCCAAAAGTTGCTTGCAATTGAGCTAAAAAAGCCTCTTTCGGTTTTTCCCAGATACCCATGGTTCGATCACCTTGTACATTGCTATGTCCTCTAACGGGACAAGTTCCCGCACCCACTTTTCCGACGCTTCCTTTCAATAAAAGCAGATTGACAATTTCTTTGATATTAGCGACCCCATTTTTATGTTGTGTGATGCCCATTGCCCAACACACAATAATTTTAGACGACTTTTCTAAAAGACTTACTGCCTCCTTTATTTGTGCTAATGAAATCCCCGATTCTTCTACCAATTCATCAATATTGTATTGGCTTAAATCCTTTATAAATGCTTGATAGCCTACCGTATTTTTTTCAATAAATGCTTTATCAAAAATATCTTTGGTTGCTTGTTCTTTTTCGTTTAAAAGCAACATAATAGCCTTTAACAAAGCGATGTCTCCATTGATTTTGACCTGTAAATATAAGTCTGTCAAACTTGTTCCAGAACTTAATACATCGCCTACTTTTTGTGGATTTTTAAAAGCTAGTAAACCCGTTTCTTTGATGGGATTAACCGTAATAATTTTAGCACCTTTTCTTTTCGCTTTTTGGAGAGCCGAGAGCATTCGAGGATGATTGGTTCCTGGATTTTGTCCCATCACGATGATTACTTCGGCTGCATAAAAATCTTCCAACTTAACCGACCCTTTACCAATGCCCAATGTTTGGGACAAGGCAACACCGCTAGATTCATGACACATATTAGAGCAGTCGGGCAAGTTATTAGTGCCAAAATGACGAGCGAATAATTGATATAAAAAGGCAGCTTCATTGCTGGTGCGTCCAGAAGTATAAAAGATCGCATCATCAGGAGAGGAAAGTGCCTTTAATTCTTTGGCGATGAGGGTAAATGCATCCTCCCATTCGATAGGTTCATAATGATTTTGTCCTTCTTTTAAAATAAAAGGCTGTGTAATTCGTCCACTTTTTCCCAGCCAATAATCCGACTTTTCAGATAGAGTCGCAATATCATATTTTTTAAAGAAGTCAGGTTTTATTTTTTTAGTAGTTGCTTCTTCAGCAATTGCTTTTGCTCCATTCTCACAATATTCAGCGATAGAAGAACGCTCTTTGGGATCTGGATCAGGCCACGCACAACCTGGACAATCCACGCCACCTTCTTGATTTAATTTTCCCAATGTTTTGAGACCTCGACCGATTGGCATCGCTTCTCTAATATGTTTGAGAGACGAAACAACTGCAGGGATTCCAGCAGCGACCTTTTTAGGTTTGTCGCTTTTGATGCCTGTCAATTCTTCTGGTGGTTGCGGATTTACTTTTTTAGACATGATGGTAGTTGGAATTAAAAAATAGTATTTTTCGTCACTCGTCACTCGTCACTC
>JAHDBB010000433.1:0-1192 GCA_020630635.1 Chitinophagales bacterium | reverse complement strand
TCGTCACTCGTCACTCGTCACTCTACTCAAAGGATTCGGATAGTTATCAGATTCGTCTTCGTTGGGTCTTTGCTCTAAACATTGAAAGTCTTTTTCTACCAAAATTTTCAGCGTTTTATTTTCATCAACTTTCATGTTTTCTTCAAATCCGACCAAATTGGTATCTGTCCATTCTGTCGCAATGGCAATTGGAACTTGTACCTTAATGATATTTTCTTGAAAGGAAACTTGTACTTTCTCTAAGTCTTTTGAGCGTATAAGTTGATACCCGAAAGTCGCTTGGCTAAAATGGGTTTGTGCATTGATTTTACCTGTTTCTTTAAAGGTTTTAACCTCACTTTGGGTCAGTCGAAAACGAATACTCTGGTCTTTGATACGGATTTTCATATATTAAAGATACACCAGGAAAGACGAATATCAAAGAGACTCTTTATTTTTATACCTTCGAGAAGGTTTATATAATGTGGCAAGAGTGAGTTGTAATTTGATAACTTTTACCAAGAAACAAAAGTTGTCAAGTTTTCCGAACCATCAACGTTCTGTCTAAAACCAACTAGCCCCGATAGGAGCGGTATAAATGCAATGGGCTGAAGACCACAAGTCGAAAAGACTTGCGGTAGAGTGAGGCTGCATTTATAAGAGCGGATAGCGGGACTTTTCATAACGATGAAAGAGAAACCTTTCGCTCCTAAAAAAGAAAAAACGCTTTACTTCATTCTTTAGGATGAAGGTCAAGTAAGAACCGAAAAAAATCCTGCTAATCCTCTAATCCTAAAAATCCTGTTTCTAGGTGTATGAAGAGAAAAAACACAAAGTGAACCGAATTCACTTATCACTCAAAAGAAATCCGTTGTTGACCTGTATAAATATTAAAACGTTCATTGCGAACAAAACCTAAAAGTGTCATATTCGCTTCTTGGGCAAGTTGGACAGCGAGACTAGAAGGTGCGCCCACCGCTGCCAAAATCGGAATACCTGCCATCCACGCTTTTTGCGTCAATTCAAAACTACTGCGACCACTCAATAAAACGAGATGATCGGATAAGGGAGTCATCATTTTGACCAAAGCCGTTCCAATAAGTTTGTCCATTGCATTGTGTCGTCCGACATCCTCACGCATCAAAATAAGTTGCCCTTTTGTATCAAAAAGTGCAGCCGCATGTAATCCACCTGTGTGTGCAAAAATAGCTTG
>JAHDBB010000432.1 GCA_020630635.1 Chitinophagales bacterium | reverse complement strand
GATACCTATATATACCCAACCGTAAAAAATGCGCTTAATGGTCAAATTAGGTCTATTACCATTGGAAAAGAATCATTAGGAGTATCTAGGCTATTACATGATACAAAAACAGATGCAATAATTGACAATTTCGCAGTAACCAGTGAAGGACTTTATTTCACCTGCATTAAAAATGGGGTGGAAAGCAAGCTATACTTGCTTCAAGATGGTAAAGCGACAATGATTCCCTTACCCAAACCAGCAGGCAAGATTTGGCTGACTAGTAAAGGAGTAAATGATGCCGATATATGGATTACTACAACAGGTTGGTTAAATCCTCCAACACGATACAGATACGTCAATAAGCAATTAATAGAAGCGAATCTTAACCCAATATCCCAATATTCCGAATTTGAAGATTTTGTCGTAAAAGAAGTCCTTGTAAAATCACACGATGGCGAAGAAGTCCCCCTGTCCATCATCCATAAAAAAGGCATCGAATTAAATGGACAACACCCCACCTTAATGCTTGGATATGGAGCACATAATATTTCTATGATTCCTAACTTTTCTCAAAGACCTAGATTACTATGGGTAGCTGAAGGAGGCATCTATTGTGTAGCACACGTTAGAGGAGGAGGCGAAAAAGGAGACGCATGGTTTCAAGCTGGCCGTAAAACCAATAAACCCAATACTTGGAAAGACTTTATCGCCTGTACAGAATATCTGATCGACGAAAAATATACTTGCCCCGAGAAAATGGCTATGATAGGTGAAAGTGGTGGGGGAATATTGATTGGCAGAGCGATGACAGCCAGACCAGACCTATATGCAGTAGCTATTTCAGAAGTAGGAGTGATGAACCCATTAAGAAAAGAAAATTCACCCAATTATGCTTATTCAATTCGAGATAATGGCAGTAGTACCGATCCTATTGAGTGTAAGGCATTAATAGAAATGGATGCTTATTTACAATTACAAGAAGGAGCCGAATACCCTGCTACCTTAATAACCGCAGGTATGAATGATCCTAGAGTAATCGCTTGGCAACCTGGTAAATTTGCCGCCAAACTACAAGCCTATAATGCCTCCAACAAACCAACTATCTTTTGGGCGGATTATGACGCAGGACATGGCTTCATCGGAAATACAGAATCCAAAAAAAACGAAAGGTATGCGAATACTTATTCTTTTGCTTTTTGGCAACTAAATCACCCCATCACCTAATAACCCGTACAAACAAGGCATATCTAAAATGTTACTAAAAGTTAAAACTATATGTTTAGTTGATAAACTAAATAATTAGTTTTGGCTTTGGTGATATTAAAAAACATTAAAATTGCCTATGAACACACCTTACAGTTACATAGATTCAAAATAGAAAATGGCGTAAAAAAGCCTGCCGTTTAGCCCATATCGCACTTTCAAAATGTGTTGAAGCATAGTTGGCATAGAAGTAGTTTGTCCGAGCATTTCCAAAATATGAGCTATGAAGAATTGACGACCAATCAGGATAGCATTTTAAATTTCCTAGCGGTAAATGATATTTACCATATCATATTAAATCATGCTGTTTATCAATTGATTGAGAAAAAAGAATACCAAAAAGCGGTTGCTGTGGCACAACTTTTAAATATTTATGAGCCACATAGAATTAATGAGATAGATACCTTGGGCGAAGCTTATTTCAATAATGGACAAATAGATATGGCCAAACATTATGACCAAATCCTTAAAAAACTAGAACCTGAAGATGAGGGACTTGGTTTGGCTATATGGGAAACAAATAAAAAGGAAAGACTCCAAAAAGATGTTCTCTGATAATTCTAAAATCAAGACAACTTTTTAGAAAACGAAAAGCTTGAAAGTGAAATATCGCATCACGACATTTCATTTTCAAGCTTTTCGTTTTCACAGGATTTGTAGACCTATTGATAATTAATATAGTAAGTGTCATATGGCTCTTTGAAGACATACCCAAGCTTCTTCGCTAAATGAAGGGATTCTGGATTAGCTGCATCCCAGTTAGGATAGATCCCTTTTTCAATACAATCTAAAATAAGTGCTGAAGACACTATAGTTGCTAGACCCATTTTTTGATGGGCAGGATCTGTAGCTACCTCCATCTCAAGTCCATTATCATAAATGCTAAATGATGATGCTCCACTTACAACTTGTCCCTTGTGAACAATACAAAATCCAAGTCCTCTATTTAAATAATCTTGTGCAGAATCAAATAGTCCAGTGAACTCTGGTGAAAGTTTATGTAAAGAATCTTCATTTACCAAAGATGCATCAATTCTCTTTAACTCATACCCTTCTGGTAGTGTTGATAAATATCCTTGTAAATGTTTGGCATCTAAATGTTCAGGATTTTTTTCAAACCGAAATCGGTCGAATTTTTCTATCCGTGCTGCATGAATAGTTTCTATACGTTTTTTCCAGTCATCAGTATCCACAATGACAAGAATATGCTCTGGTAAATTATATAGCAATTCCTTGGCCGCTTCTGAGTGGGCATCTCCAGCATAAAAAACAAATATCCCAACCATAACTTGTGCAACAGTAGGGTTTTCAAGGTTATCCACCCATGCTTCGCCCATATGTCCTTGTAGATAGGAGAGTAGCATCGTACTATTCATGTTTTCAAACATGGTAGCGAGCTTGTTTCTTGAATCCGTATTTAATTTATGTATCATATGCTGTCTTCTTCACTAAGAGGCTGTCTTGATTTCATCATCAAGCCAACCTCTTAGAACATGGACAAAAGTTTTCTGACATAATACGAGTATCAACAAATTGGAACCACATAAGAAAAATAAGTCACATAAGCTTCAAATACGCTCTTTATTAAAGAGGATCAAAAAAGCCCACATTAGAGGAGGATTGTCGTCTTTGACGACTCTTATGTTCACTTAGCTCCTCTTGCCATTAAGGTAATTTGATAGTTATCAATGAACTCCTTATGTTTCTTATCTGTCTTATGTGGTTATTTTTTGTCGAATAATTTATGTTCAGGTACTTAAAAGAAAAGGCTGTCTTGATGGTAAAATCAAGACAGCCTTTTAGTAAATTCTTGTATTAATATAGAAATGTATTTGGGTAAATACACAAAAATACCTATATTTATAATTAGGTTTAATTAATTGTAAATATAAGTACCCTATTGTACTACTAATATCTGAATAAAAAACGAAAGTGCCAAATTTTTAACATATTTTAACATTTTAAAGAAAAAATAATGTTTATTAAATAGTCGTCCAAGATGACACCTAAATTAAACAAACAATATGACGAAAAATAGTTGTTCTACTCAAAATTTCCCTGAAACAGAATGGGAAACCAACAAAGAGTTTGAAAAGGATGGTTGGAAAATGGAAGCTTTGGAAGAAGCGTATAAGTATCTCGTTGAGAGTACTTTCATCACGGGATTAGTGATTATTCATAAAGGAAAAATGATTTTCGAATATGGGAATATTAAAGAAAATAGCTACGTCGCTTCTTGTAGAAAAAGTATAACAGCCATGCTGTATGGACCACATATTAAATCAGGGAAAATAAAGCTTGACAAAACCTTAAGAGAATTAGGCATTGATGATGTGGGTGGTTTATTAGACATAGAAAAACAAGCAGTTATTAAAGATCTTATTTCCGCTAGGTCAGGTGTATTTCATAAAGGGAGTAATTCTGGTGATTTTTTACAGTTCGCTCCAGAACGTGGTTCCGTTAAAACAGGAAGTTATTGGCTTTATAACAACTGGGACTTTAATGTAGCTCAATATATTTTAGAACAAGAATCAGGTTGTTCTATTTACGAAGAAATTGAAAAAACATTAGCCATTCCTCTACAAATGCAAGATTGGGATATAAATATTCAACGCTCTAGTGGAGATGAAACTTTATCTAAATACCCTGCTCGTCATATGGTATTTTCTACAAGAGATACAGCAAGGATTGGATTGCTTATGCTGAACAAGGGAAAATGGAACAATACCCAAATTATAGAGGAAGATTGGGTGGATGAAATGGTCAGTACTAAAACGACTTATAACGAGATTAATAAAAATGTCCCTGTTTTTAGAGATTCAGAATTTGATTATGGATATGGCTATATGTGGTGGCTTTGGGCAAATACTAATCATCCCGATTTAAAAAATGCATATTCAGCTTTTGGTGCTTATGGGCAAAGCATTACTGTTTTACCCAATATTGATGTCGTTATAGCTTATAAAACAAATAGCTTATACGGTAGACGTACACCAACCTTCAATGGAAGGAGATTATTACAACTGCTAGTTGAAAGCTACCAAAAATCATAAAAATCCGTCAGAAAATACATTACTAAACAGTCATCAACTTGGCAATAAATCTAAAAATAAATAAATGAGAAAACTAAATTCATGTACTGGACCCCAAAATGGTTCCCTAATAATTTTTGGTGGTGGCTCCATTGGTTTTTATAAGGAGTTTATGGAATTGGCAGGTGGGCCAAACTCAAAGATTGTGGTTATCCCAACCGCCTTTGGTGGTGAGTTAAAAAAGGATTTTTTGACTAATTTCAAAAACCGATTTCTGCGGCAAGGATTTAAGAATGTAACGATTGTGCATACTAGAAGTAGAGAAGAAGCCAATACAAAAGAATTTGTGCAGCCAATTCTCGAAGCGGACGGGATTTGGTTTAGTGGTGGACGACATTGGCGACATGCTGATTCTTACCTAAACACTTTAGCTCATGAAGCTTTCTATGAGGTGTTGAATCGGGGAGGAGTGATTACAGGTGGTTCTGCTGGTGCAAGCATTCAAGGGTCTTACTTGGCTAGAGCCGATACCAAAACGAATACCATCATAGTCGGAGATCATGAAGAAGGTTTAGGCTTCTTGCAAAACGTCGCCATTGATCAACACTTATTGGCAAGAAATAGACAATTCGATATGTTCGAAATCTTTGATAAAAACCCTGAACTTTTAGGTTTGGGAATCGATGAAGATACAGCAATTGTCGTCCGAAGAGATAAATTTCGGGTAATAGGGCGAAGTTATGTCATCGTTTATGACGATACTCGATGGTCTGCAGAAAAAGATCAATATGAGAAACTTCCGAAGGGATGCAGAGAATTTTATTTTTTAAGAGCAGGCCAAGAATACAACTTGAAGGAACTCAAAGTGGTGGATTTTAAAGACAGAAAATTCCAAAACTTCTCTAAAGAAATACTGGAGAAATATGTTGGTAAGTATATTCACAAGGAAACAAATTTGAGTTATACGCTTTCCTTGAAAGATGAGTCTATTGTGCTAAAAAAATCTTCCCATCTGCATCATTCAACAATTTTCCAAGAATCAGAAAGCCGCTTTTTTTTCAAGGAGTCTGATTTCTGCTTGGATTTTGAATTATTTAAGAATGGCAAAGTCAAGGGATTCCATTCCTTACCAAGAAATACCTATTGGAAACGGGAACGTTGAGATTAAGGCTTTACTTTTTGGCAGCTAATACATTCCATCACCTAATAACCTATCTATTCAATCAATCATTCACTTATTGTATATGGGCGTGCCCTTCCACAGGTCTTCGGGAACTAGGGGTTTGAGTAAAGACAAGGCATGCCTTATCTCTACACAATCCCCCATTCCCTCAATCCCTGTTACAGGTCGGGCTATCCGTTTGTAGTTGCCTCATAGACAAGGTGTTCAGCTACTCGCCTAGCAGTGTCTTCCGCTGTCAGCCCTGCTAGTCGAAGCTTTACTACCTGTCTATTTCGCCAAGCTACCACTACTATCCCTCACGCATTCTAATTACAACAAAATCAAACTAATGAA
>JAHDBB010000431.1 GCA_020630635.1 Chitinophagales bacterium | reverse complement strand
CTAATAAATAAAAATTATGTTGAAAAAAAGAATCATTCCTTGTCTGGATATTAAAGATGGAAGGACGGTCAAAGGAGTAAATTTTGTAGATATTCGGGATGCTGGAAATCCTGTGGAATTGGCAAAGAAATATGTCGAAGAAGGAGCTGATGAGTTGGTGTTTTTGGATATTACAGCGACGGTGGAAAAAAGAAAAACCCTACTTTCATTGGTTGAAGAAGTGACGGTGAAAATCAATATTCCTTTTACCGTAGGGGGCGGAATAGGAAGTGTAAATGCAGCAAAAGAAGTGATCTTGGCAGGAGCCGATAAAGTAAGCATCAATTCGGCAGCCGTCAAAAATCCGTCATTGGTTCAAGAGCTTGCCAGCGAGTTGGGAAGTCAATGTGTAGTAGTTGCTTTGGATGTGAAATATGTCGAGGGAACTTGGCGTGTATTCGTAAGCGGCGGAAGAACGCCAACGGAGTGGACCGCCATGGATTGGGCAAAAGAAGTAGAGCGTTTAGGGGCAGGAGAAATACTGTTGACCTCAATGAATAAAGATGGAACTAAAAGCGGCTTTTCGTTGGACATTACCGAAGCGATCAGCCGACAAGTGAATATACCTGTCATTGCATCGGGAGGCGCAGGAAAAGAAGAACACTTTGTCGAAGTCTTCCAACAAACGCAGGCAAGCGCAGCACTAGCCGCAAGCATTTTTCACTTCGGTGAAATCAGTATCCCCAACTTAAAACAATATTTAAAAAACCAAAACATACCCATTCGATGAATATAGATTTTGAAAAAGGAAATGGACTCGTTCCCGTTATTATTCAAGACGCAACCACTTTGCAAGTTTTGATGTTGGGATATATGAATGCAGCAGCGTTTAAACAAACACAAGAAGAAAAAAAGGTGACATTTTTTAGTCGCAGTAAAAATAGATTGTGGACCAAAGGCGAAACATCGGGGGATTTTTTGTGGGTTCAAGAAATGCATTTAGACTGTGATAAGGATACGCTATTGATCAAAGTAAACCCTGTCGGTCCGACATGTCATCAAGGAACCACTTCTTGTTTTGGCGAAAAAGAAACAAAGGGTTTTTTATATGAATTGGAACAAACCATTGTGAAAAGAATTGAGGAAGATAATAGCGATTCTTATACGAATAAATTGTTTAAAAGAGGCATCAATAAAGTCGCTCAAAAAGTAGGAGAGGAGGCTGTCGAATTGGTCATCGAATCCAAAGATGAAAATATGGAGCTTTTTGAAAATGAAGCGGCTGATTTGTTGTATCATTTATTGATTTTGTTGAAAGCTAAAAATACAAACTTAGAAAATATTGAAAAGGTTTTGAAAAGTCGATCCAAATAAATGAACTAAAAACCATTCAAAAGTGTATAATGTAGTTGTTAGTGATGAAAGTCAATTGTCACTAAAAATCAATCACACAATAAAATCAACCAACTATGTTTATACCAGAAATCAAGAGCAAAGTCAATGAAGATATATCCATCCTATTGAAATTAGACAACCACTCCCATCATTACATTTGCGAATGTGGTGATGCTAGTGAGTTGAGCGTCAAGGATTGCCAAAATGCCCATGCTATTTTTTTGAGTCATACCCACATCGACCACTTTATCAACTTCGACACCATCTTACGACACCAAATTGGCATTGAACGAAAAGTCATTATTTGTGGACCCAAAGGAATTATACAGCAAGTACAATCCAAGATCAAAGGCTATCATTGGAACTTGATCGAAAAGGGAAGTCTCACCTATGAAGTTCGAGAAATTATAGACAAAAATACGATTCTCATATACGAATTAGAACCTCCAACTTGGGAGATTAAAACCATTGGAAAGTTAGCAAAAAATACCCTTTTTGAAAACAAGAAATTCCAAGTCAATTTTACCATTTTAGACCATAAAATCCCTTCGATTGCTTACCTTTTTAGAGAGTTTGATACGGTTAAAATTGATATTGAAAAAAGTGGTTTTAAAGGTGGGAAATGGGTTAGAGACTTAAAAACAGCTTTTGAAAATCAAGCCGAAAATACCGCTATCGAAGTCGAAGAAAAAACCTATCTCGCCAAAGACTTATTTTACTTACTCAATATCAAGAAAGGAAATTCGTTAGGAATTATAATGGATCATGCAGCCAATGAAGCCAATCATCAAAAAATAAAGAACTTGTTTTTTGAATGTGACAAAGTATTTATTGAATGTTTTTACAAAGCCGAAGACAAGGAATTAGCCGTTGCCAATTTTCACAGTTATTCCACACAATCGGGTAAAATCATGAAGGCTTGCAAGGTCAAAGAAGCCATTCCTGTACATTTTTCACGAAAGTACAAGGAAGAAGATATAGAACTCTTATTGAATGAATTTGAAAATGCGTTTTTTTAAAAAAATAATGTTAACTTTCGGACTCCTTCTTGGACTCTTGCTCATCTTTAAAGGATGGATGTATCGAAAGACGGTCAACTATGTTATGATTGGACAACGAGACAACATTCGATTGACCAATAAAACTTTGATACAAAACTTAAATGAAGAAATCAAAGGCAAAGATTTGTCGTTGGAAAAACTCATTAAGATAGCCGATCAAACGACAACGCAACAATTAAAATTTACCTTTGGCAAAGCGTCTAATAATTCCAATCAAGTCGTCATTAATCAACAAGCCAACTGTATTGGTTACTCGGCGTTGTTCAATTCGACGATGAATTATTTGATTCGTCAACAAGGTAAAGAAAAGATGTATAAGGCAAAACATTTGAAAGGTCAATTGTATTTTTTAGGAATGAATGTACATGACTTTTTCGACCATCCATTTTTCAAAGACCATGATTTTAATGAAGTTATCAATCATCAAGAAGGGACTAAAATCTATATAGACCCTAGTGTGAGTGATTATTTGGGAATTAGACGGGTTAGTAGTAAATGAATTGTGATAGGAGTGATGTGTTTTACTTATTGGCTAAAAGTTCTTTAGGAGCGAACGGTTAAATGCTTCGTCGCTACGGAAAGTCCCGCTATCCGTTCCTATGAATGCAGCCAAGTTTTACGAAGCCAACGCTTCTACATTCATACCACTCCTATCGGGGCTATTTTTGAAAGGTAGGAACTTCTTAGTACCCGTTAATTGTCTTAACTCGAATTTTTAGGAGTTTTAGAGAATTACAGAATTTTGTTATTCAAAGAACGAAAAACTTTTGTATATCATTTGAATCTTTGTGGTAAAAAAAATGTGGTCAAACCAAAACTAATGAAAACCAAATCTCTCCTTTTTCTCTTATTGTGTTATCTCATTGTTGGATTCACCCACTTTGTTTTTTACCCCAAATGGAAGCAAAAACACACCGAAGCCACCCTTTCATGGGATGTTTCAGGTTACTATATGTATCTACCAGCCACCTTTATTTACAAAGACCTCAAAAAGTGTGCATTTCACCAAGACATCTTAAAAAAATATCGCCCGACTCCCAATTTTCAGCAAGCATTTATTCATAAAGAAAGTGGCAACTATGTCATGAAATATTCGATAGGACAAGCCATTCAATTTTCGCCCTTCTTTTTTATTGCTCACACATGGGCAAAAGCATCCTCAAAGTATGAAGCAGATGGTTTTTCCTTTCCCTACCAGTTTAGCATATCAATGGGCAGTTTTTTAGTGATGCTGATAGGACTCTACTTTGCCCAAAAGATACTCCTTATTTATTTCGATGAAACGACAGCAGGACTTTCCCTTTTAGCCCTGATTTTAGGCAGCAACTATTTGAATTATGCTGCCATTGATGGAGCGATGACCCACAATCACCTCTTCACAATTTATGCGATCCTCATTTATACCACCATCCAATTTTACAAAAAACCCAATGCTTTTAAAGCCTTTTTGATTGGCTTATTGGTTGGAATGGCAGCCCTAACTCGCCCTACTGAAATCATTGCTTGTTTGATTCCTTTACTTTGGGGAATAGAAAGTATAGGAGAACGACTAAAGACTTTTCAAAAATATCTTCCTTTATTATTGATAGCCATCATCACTTGTTTAGCAGTTGGTTCCATTCAATTTTTCTATTGGAAATATGTATCAGGAGATTGGATTGTTTATTCTTACGAAGATCAAGGATTTAGTTGGTTAAGTCCCCATATTCGAGAAGGAATGTTTAGTTACAAAAGTGGATGGTTGGTGTATTCGCCCTTGATGATTTTTTCATTGATAGGTTTCTACTTTTTATATCAACAACATAAAAAACTCTATCCAGCAGTCTGGGTTTTTTCCTTCCTTTTCATCTATATTGCCTTTGCGTGGGATGAATGGTTATATGGCGGCGCATTGGGACAAAGAGCGATGGTACAAGCCTACGCCATTTTATTATTTCCCTTAGCCAGCTTTATAGACTGGTGGCGACATCAAAAAAATGGGATCAAAATCAGCTTAGGAATTTTGATGGGCATCTTCTGTTATATGAGTCTATGGTTTACCTATCAAGGACACAAAGGCGGAGTCTTACATGTAGGACAAATGACCAACGCCTACTACTGGAAAACACTAGGACGCTTTGAACGAAATCCAGAACATCGCAAACTCTTAGATACCAATGAATTTTACGATGGAGAAAGGAAGAACATGCGTCTTTTTTACGAAAACGATTTTGAAAATATCAAAAAATCAATTTGTGAATCCAATAAAAATGGGGTTAAAAATACGGTGATTTGTCTTAATAAGGAAAACGAATATAGCCCTAATTTTGAGTTTGAAATCCCAAAAGACTTTGATTGGATTCGAGCTTCTGCCGATTTCGATTTTCGACCCAAAGAATGGAATGTATGGAAGATGACCCAATTTATTGTAGAGTTTTACAAAGGAGAAAACAAGGTCAAAAAGAAGATGATTCGATTACAAAGACTCATCGACGGAGATGGAAAAAAGGAGCTTTTTATAGAGGTCAAAAAGCCTAAAAAAGATTTTGATAAGGTAAGGGTTTTCTTTTGGAATGCAGATAGTGATCACGAAATTTGGATAGATAATTTGAAGGTGGAAGGATTTGATGTGAAATAAAAAAATCTCCCATCACTAAATGCAATGAGAGATTTTTTTCGATCTTTTAAAGATTTTCTTAATCATGACAAACAGCAATATCGGCTGTACCAAGACGTTTGCAAATGCAGTTAGAACCATAATTTAATACAGGAGTTGCTTCAATAATCACTAAGTCTCCTTCTTCTGCATCAAACTTAAAGTGAAAATGTTGGGTTCCTCCATTACAACCACGAGTATAGTTTTTATTCTTAACCAATAAGCCATTGATATGCACTCTTATATTTAAACGGTGAGAAGGGCAAAGATCATTTTCTCCACTTATACAAAACTCTTCAATATTAGGATAAGTACTAACACTTCCTTCAAGCATATCATCAATATTGAGATAATCTTCCAAATTTTCACTAACACCATTTGACGTAACCGCATACATCCATTGAGCATTATAAGGATTGCCACTATCACCAACAGTTACCTCTTTACATTCACCAGCACATTTGAATATTTACTTTTGTGCAAAAATATCATTCAAACAAGATAAGGTCAAAAACAGACTTAATAAAAAAGTTAGTTTTAAATTCATCATTATAGGATTTTAGGAATGAAAAAATATATTCACTCATAGAACGATGAATCTTGAAATGGTAAACAGTTTTTGTTTTTATATATATTTAGGAGCGAACTTTGATTGCTTCGTCGTGTGGGAAAGTCCCGCTATTCGTTCTTATTCGTGTCGCCAACGTTTTTCTAAGCCAACGCTG
>JAHDBB010000430.1 GCA_020630635.1 Chitinophagales bacterium | reverse complement strand
GAAAAATAGTTAATTCGTCACTTGTCACTAGTCCCTCTTTACTCTATCAAAATAAACCCATATCTTTGCAAGCTGAATGAAAGAACTCGCACATCTTAATAAATACTTTTGGAAGTACAAATTTTACCTAATCTTAGGGGTGTTTTTTGTTGCTTTTAATAATGTAGCAGGCGTTTACCCACCTCGTATTATTCGTTATGCTTTTGATTTGGTCAAAGAAAATATCGTCTATTATCGTCTATTTGGAGGCTTTGAATTGCAGTCCAATTTTTATGACTTCTTTAGCTATGCCTTAGTTGTTTTTGGGATCGTTGTCCTATTGCTGGCTGTTTTTAAAGGAATTTTTCTGTTTTTTATGCGACAGACCATTATCGTTATGTCTCGCCTTATTGAATATGATCTTAAAAATGAGATTTATGAGCAGTATCAAAAACTCTCTATGGCATTCTATAAACGGAATCAGACAGGGGATTTGATGTCGAGGGTGAGTGAAGATGTGTCAAGAGTACGGATGTATGTAGGACCAGCCATTATGTATGGGATCAACTTAACCGTTTTATCTACAATGGTGATTACAGCCATGGTGAGTGTTAATCCAAGATTGACTTTGTATGTTTTGATGCCTTTGCCTCTTCTTGCCATCTCCATTTACTATGTCAATACTATTATCAATCGAAGAAGTGAAGATATTCAGAAGCAACTTTCGGAACTCACCAGTATTGCCCAAGAATCGTATTCGGGGATTCGGGTCTTAAAATCTTATGTTCAAGAAGAACCCGTTAATCAATATTTTGCGGAAGAAAGTGAAAGTTATAAAGTAAAATCTTTGGGATTGGCAAGAGTTCAAGCCCTGTTTTTTCCATTGATGGTTTCATTGATTGGGATTAGTACGATTTTGACGATTTACTTGGGCGGAATTGAGGTCATGAATGGACGATTGAGTGCGGGTAATATTGCCGAGTTTGTCATTTATGTCAATATGCTGACGTGGCCTGTTACCTCTATTGGTTGGGTGGCTTCGATCATTCAAAGAGCATCGGCTTCGCAAAAACGGATCAATGAATTTTTGAAAGAAGAACCAGATATTATCAATCCTTCTACTGCTTCTTTAAAATTAGAAGGAGAAGTTGTTTTTGATAAGGTTTCATTTACCTATCCCGATACAGGAATTGAGGCATTGAAAAATATCTCTTTTCGGATTAAGCCACAAGATAAAATTGCCATTGTGGGAAGAACAGGTTCGGGAAAATCGACCATTGCTGCTTTGTTGACTCGTATGTACGATGTGACACAGGGACAAATATTGATGGATGGACAAAAAAATGACGAATGCAACTTGACGGCATTGAGAGCGCAGATTGGTTATGTACCACAAGATGTTTTTGTGTTTTCAGATACCGTAGCCAACAATATCGCTTTTGGAAGACAAGATGCAACGATGGATGAAATTCGGGAAGCAGCGAGAATGGCGGATGTACATAAAGATTTAGAAAAATTACCTGAAGGTTATAATACCATGTTGGGAGAAAGAGGGGTTAACTTGTCGGGTGGACAAAAGCAAAGAACTTCATTGGCAAGAGCCATTTTAAAAGACCCGCAGATTTTATTGTTTGACGATTGCTTGTCGGCTGTCGATTCGACTACTGAAAAAAATATTTTGTATAATCTCAATCATTTGTTGAAAAATAAAACAGCGATTATCATTACACATCGTATTTCTTCCTTGATTCAATTTGACCAAATTTTCGTGATGGATGAGGGGGAAATTGTGGAGGCTGGAACGCATCAGGAGTTGATGAAACAGGAAGGTTTTTATTTTGATCTTTATACGAAACAGGAGAAAGAAGAGAAGAAGAGTCGGGTGGTTTAGAAAAATACGAAAAACATGAGAATTACAATTGAAAAAGACTTAACAAGAATCGGAAAAACGCTTAATAATAAACGACATAGTAGAGCTTATTATCCATTGCTCAATGGAATTATAACGAATCCCAAAAATAATAAAACCAATGCACCCTCTACTGAAACATTTCTTATTGATACAGGAGCCTCTATAAGTCTTCTTCATCCCAGAAACCAATACCTTTTTGATAGGAAAGATGCTGTTGATACAACTAACATTCAATTTGGAATTTCATCAATCAAATGCAATGTGTATGAGGTAGATGTTATGTTTTTGGGACATACTCTAAGCATCTATGCAGCACTAATTCCCAAAATGTCATTTTCTCATTCTGTAATTGGATATTTTGAAGGATTAGATAAAATGGATATTTTTGTAATGAACATGCGTCAAAAGAAATTTAAATTGATTAATCGTGCATAGTATGAAATATAAGGATTTATTGAATTATATCATTGCTTATTTGTATAAAGTTAAGCGAGCAAATTTATGGAGATATGTTGATTTGTCAATGATTTTGAATTTATTAGCTTATCCAGCTACAAAAGATGATTTACGTGATATGGTAAATTATTTGGAAGCTGTAGGATATATTCATAAAGTAGATGGAACTATCGGAGGTTTTTTGATTGCTCTGACTACTAAAGGGATGATTTATTACGAGGATTTTGAAGAATCTTATATTGAACAAATTGAAAAAACTTTTGAAGAGAAAGGTATTAATAGAGATTTAGAGCAAGCTGATATAACGAAAGATCCAGCCGAAGAAGCTAAAAAAAATCTTGTGAATGAAATTGAAAGGTTGATTTCATTATTTTCTGAGAAAATATCAATTGATAAGGATTTGATTAGCGATTTGGAGATTCTAAAAATTGAGATTTTAAAAAGAAGTCCTGAAAAAGAAATCATTCATATGAAATTGGATAATCTTCTTGAGTCCAATATAGAAGCTGAAAAAATAAGAGCCTTAGATTCTATATTGCAATGAAAAAGAAAGTTACTTGTAGTTCTTTTATCCAATTCACCCAACCCGTTTGGAAAATTATATCCGTCAAAGACAATGCCTATTTTATCCGAGTTAAAGGAAAAACTCAATTACTCAAATTAAATCAAAGGCTGCAAATTGTCCAATTACTCAACCTACCTGTTTTCAAAAAATCAGAAGATTGGGACATCTCCATAAGTCCAGATGAACAATATTATTGCTTGACCTTTGAGGGACGAATAGAAGTAAGGCGTTTAGACCATAAATTGGTATTTTCAAAGGACGGCTACTTTTTTCAAGGATGTGGAACAGAGAGCCTATTTTTAGACAACAATCACTTGGTCTTTCTCGATTTTAAACAAGAAGACAAAAAATATTATGGAAGGCTCAATGAATTGAATCTTTCGACATTAGAAGTCAAAGAAGGCGTATATTTTGAAGAAGAAGATGGAACCTATTCCTTATTCTATGATGAAACCCACCAACAAATTTTTATCGACATCGCTTATGGACAAGACGGCATTGTTCTTTTGCAAATAGATCGTTCTAACATTGCCACTCAAGCTCCCAAAGAATTGGATTTGGGATGTGATAAAATCTTTAGTGGTTGGCATCCTTCCCAAAAATATTTTTTAGCAACACCTCATTACAACGAAGCACTTTTCATCTATACCTATCCCAATATTGAATTGTTCCAAACGATTGAAGATGAAAAACTCTTTACCCCAGACTTCGCTTTATCAGAAGAAGAACACATTGACTTTTACGCTGCATTTATAGGAGATGATTATATCCTCTTGGTTTCGACTTGTAACTATCTCATTTTATTGAAATGGACAGAAGATACCTATAAATGTTGTCGGTTGATTTTATCCCATTTTAAAGAAAGTCAACATGGAGGTATTTCTTATGGAAATGTCCTTTGGATGAAGGCGATCAAAGACGGATTTTTAGTTGTTTATAGCAATGGGATATTGGAGAAATATAACTCTCGTGTGTTGGATGTGATCTTTTAGCGGGTACTATAGTTTATTCCTTGACCAATCTAGACCCGAATGAATTAAATTCTAATGATAAATATCTAAATTCTAAAACGGTTCAGTTAGCAGACGTTCTATTCTCAACCAACTAGACCCGATAGCAGCGGCTATGGTGAAAAGCTTAGCTTCTTCCCACAAGTTGAAAAAACTTGCGGTAGTGCCAAGCTTCACCATAATAGCGTATAGCGGGGAGAGCCATTGCGATGAAAGAGTAATAACCCTTCTCTCCAAAAAAACTTTACTTCATTCTTTAGTAGAAAGCTGAACAAACCCCCATCTCATTTGTTTCCTTTCCATGCAAAAATTCATTTACTTCCTATACTTACTTTTTAACCTCACCATTATGGCACAAAACCCAGAAGATATACACATTCCCAAAAATGTATTAGGCGAAGAATTAGAACTTTGTTGCACCGACCCCATGACAGGATTTTATCGAACAGGCTACTGTGCCACAGGAACCGACGATAGGGGAGTCCATGTCGTATGTGCGATCATGACCGAAGAATTTTTGAACTATACCAAAGCACAAGGAAACGACCTTTGTACACCCAGACCCTACTATAATTTTCCAGGACTCAAAGCAGGAGACCAATGGTGTTTATGCGCCCTTCGCTGGCGAGAAGCCTATCAAACAGGACACGCCCCACCCGTCATTTTAGCATCAACGCACGAAAAAGCCTTACAATATATCCCATTGGAAGACCTCCAAAAAATGGAATATGTGAAAGAAAGTGAATGATAAGGTATTAGATCACCTCCCTAATCCTCACCAACTTTTCCAATAAACCCTCCATTTGCGCCAACGGCAACATATTAGCCCCATCCGACTTTGCCAAATGTGGAAAAGGATGCGTTTCCATAAACAAGCCATCCACACCAACCGCTACACCAGCCTTTGCAATCGTCTCAATCAAAGCAGGAAGACCACCCGTTACACCGCTTGTTTGATTAGGCTGTTGCAAAGAATGCGTACAATCCAAAATCACAGGAACCCCAAAAGACTGCATTTGTGGAATCCCTCGAAAATCGACTACCAAATCTTGATAACCAAAAGTTGTTCCTCGTTCCGTCAAAACTACTGCATCATTACCCGAATGCAACACCTTATCCACCGCAAAACGCATTGCATCAGCAGACATAAATTGTCCCTTTTTGACATTGACCACTTTCCCTGTTTTCGCTGCTGCCACCATCAAATCCGTTTGCCTGCACAAAAAAGCAGGAATTTGCAACACATCCACTATTTCCCCTGCCCATTTCGCTTCCTCCACCGTATGCACATCCGTTGTAATCGGCACATCCAAAGCCTCGCCCACCTCTTTCAGATATTGCAATGCCACTTTATCCCCAATCCCTGTAAAAGAATCCAGCCGACTTCGATTGGCTTTTTTATAAGACGCTTTCAAGATAAAAGGGAGCTGAAATTTCTCCGAAAGTCGTTTCAATTCTGTCCCAATTTCCAATAACCAATCCTTTCGTTCCACTGCACAAGGACCAGCAATCAATAAAAAGCGATTTTTATCCAAATATTTAAGGTTTTTGATACCTTTAAAAGTCTCATTCATTTTTTGAGTTTTAGGAGCGAAAGGTTGGTTGCTTCGTCGTGCTGGAAAGTCCCGCTATCCGTTCTTATCACCAATCTACCCGAACCCCTTTAGCCAACACACATTGGTGATACCACTACTATCGGGGCTAGGTCGTTGAGGACAGAACGTTGATGTTTAAAGGGACGAACGGCTCATATTTTACATGTTGTGACGAAAGGGACGTAAAGGGACGTTTATCTTTTTTATCGAAAAACCTCGTATATAGATTAAAACCACGCAAAGAACCGAAACGTCCCCTTACGTCCCTTTTTAAAACGTCCCCT
>JAHDBB010000429.1 GCA_020630635.1 Chitinophagales bacterium | reverse complement strand
GATAGCAGGACTTTCCATCACGACGAAGCATCTTTTCATTCGCTCCTAAAAACAAAAAAAGCCATCTGACACAAGGTCAAATGGCTTTATCAATTCTTAAAAGTTTTTTTACATTTTACATAGCCTCTGCCACGACTTCCTTCACTTCTGGAATCATCCGCTTCATCATCCCTTCAATACCTGCTTTGAGCGTAATCGTCGAAGAAGGACAACCGCTACATGCGCCTTGCATCCCCAATGTCACGATGCCATCATCATAGCTTTTGAATACGATAGAACCACCGTCCATCTCCACAGCAGGTTGCACATATTTCTCCAACATCTCCTTGATCTTCGTCACCATTTCCGCATCATCGCCCGCCGCTTGCTCAATTTCAGCTACTTCTGCTGCTACTCTTGCACTCACAATTTTCTCATCCACCACAGGTTTCCCTTCTGACAAATAAGCCTTGATCGTATTTTTGATAGTAGGAATGACCTCAATCCATTCGACATCAGGTGTTTTACCGATGGTTACAAAGTTGTTGGCAATAAACACATTTCGTACCATTGGTAGTTTAAAAAGCTCTTCCGCAAACTCAGAAGCTCCTTCTACACTTTCGACATTGGGAAAATCAATGCTATTGTGAGCATATAACATCTGATTGACCACAAACTTGATATTTTCTGGATTAGGTGTTTGTTCTGTATAGATGCTAACCACTCTTTTTTTGAAATCTGTCATACTTTTCTAAAATTTTTACAAAAATACGGCTATTTTCTCTTTTTCACAAAAGCAGTAAAGATGAGACGCTTATTTTGTATCTTGTAAAGCAAAAACCTTTTTCAACAACTCGGTTCCACGAGCGATTGGGTCTTTTCTAATCTTTTTCTCTTCTTTGGCAACCATCAAAAAGAGTCCATCTAATGCTTTGTCGGTTACATAGCCTGTCAAATCCGCATTGGCTTTATTGCGTACCGTTGGGATTTTGTTATAAGTATTGATAATGTCGCCCCAGTATTTAGTTGCATTGACCTTATCCAAAGACGCTTTGATAGGAGATTTGAACTCCTTTGTCAATTGGGTAGAAGTAGTGCGACGCAAAAAGTCCGTAGCGGCATTATCGCCTCCTTTTAATATACCCATAACATCCTGAAAAGTCAATTGTTTAATGGCATTGACAAAAATAGGCTTGGCTTTGACCGCCGCATCTTCTGCACCACGATTCAAAGACATCACAACTTTATCAACTTCTCCACCTAGTCCGATGTCTCTCAAGGTATTAGCTACTTTTTGAACATCTTTGGGCCAAGGAATTTTGATTTGAGGATTTTTCAAGAATCCATCTCTTTTAGAGGTAATCCCCACGCCTTTGGTAATCCCTTGTACCAATGCTTCTTTGAGTCCCATACCAATTTCTTGGTTGGTTATGCCCCCTCCGCCTGTTTCTACGCCTTCCAAAACTGTATTGACAGCCTTTTTGACTTCAGTAGGAGTACAACTGACCACTCCTAGCATCAAAATAGCCGCAAATAATAAAGATAGGTGTTTCATTCTTATTTTATTTTTATTATGCAAGTTAATGATTTATACGGATAAACCGATACGAAGAGTTAGACTTTTGAAAGGAAAATTTGTTTAAAAATGGATTTTTAGGAGTCTATAGTCCGCAGTTGATGGTCGATAGTTTTTTAGTGACTAGTGAGAGTGACGGATGACTTTTAGATTCAGTACTTAAAGAAATCCTATGAATCACGAAAAATCTTATCATCCTATTCTTTTTTTGGCATTATTCTTTGACCAATAGATGGGAAAATAAAACTTTTTCAAAATGATTGAGTGACAAGGAGTGAACTTTTGAAGAACGTTTTATTTTCTCTAAGCATCTATTTAGGCAAAGAATCTTTTAGAGAAGCGAAAGGTTTGTCTTTCATCGCAACGGAAAGTCCTGCTATCCGTTCTCATTCGTGTCGCCCCGTTTTAGGCAGCCAACGCTTCTACACGAATACCACTTCTATCAGGGCTAGTTCGTTGCGGTCTCCACTTCTTAGCACCAGCATTTTAAATTCTAAGATCAAATTTCTAAATTCTAAAAACCAAGACTTCAACATATTTCATTATTTGCCTTACTTACCATAAAAAATATTTTCATTTTTTTCAACTCAAAAAACTATCTAAAAACCAGCTCAAACAAGTATAAATGCAAATATCAAAATACTTCTTTCAAACCTCCATAAAAAAGGCTTTTAGTAGTATAAAAACACCTATTTAAAAAATCACCAAAAATAAACCTTTTAGCTATAAATTCAAAAAAATATTTTTTAGAAAAATTAAAAATATTTTGGAATTGTGAAAAATTATACTCAACTTAGCAGCACGAAAAGAAATAAGAAGGGGTATTCAATCAAGCTTAGTTCAGGAAAATTTAAGGATATGAAATTAGTAAAGCAATCTAGGTTACACTACCAAGATTCTAAGTCAGATAAAGTATATGAAGTTGATTTGTGTGAAGTAGGAACCAACCTATACACCATCAACTTTCGATATGGTAAACGTGGTGGCAGTCTCTTATCTGGCACCAAAACACCCAGCCCTGTTTCCAGAACAGAAGCTGATAAAGTCTTCAACAAATTAGTTGCTTCCAAAACCAAAAAAGGTTACCAAGAACAAGTTCAAGCAACAAGTACCTCCTCCACTCCTACTGTCACGCTCAATCCTTCCGATTTTAGTACAGCCAAAGAAACCATTGTGCATTATTTAGCAGAAATAACTGCTAGTAAAACAACCATTGCTAAGGTTGAAGCCAATAAAGACCAAAACAAAGCCAAATCTATATGGGGTTATGTCAAAAATATCTTAAAAATTGGTGGAACCTCATCTTCTAGTAATCAACAGAAAGAACATAAATGGCCATTGAGTCGTATCGTTTGGCGAGCAGGAGAATTGCGGATAAAAGAAGCTGTTCCTCACCTTTTAAAATTACCTGTTAGTAAAGAATTAGTGGACCAATATAGCCTTATTTGGGCGTTGGGACGTTGTGGAGATACGGCTGCTTTACCTCAAATTGAAAAAATTATTGGTCTTAAAAAAACACATAAACCTGCCAAATTTTTAGCAAGGGAAGCCAAGCGTTTATTACTTACACAAGACCAAAGGAAAGACTATGCAAAAGAACTCATTCCTCATTTAGCTCCCAACTTTCAAGAAGCAGTTAAAACAGGAGATAGTGCCAAGGTTTTAGAGGCTATCAAATCTACCATAGAAGAAAAGAAAACAGCTTATAATGATATAGCTGCTTTGTATCTTATTGCAGATCTTCATCCTTTTGTTCGTAAAAGTTTATTGGATTGGCTCAAAGAAGCTCCCTTAAAAGGACAAGGATATTTTAAAAGTATTCGTCAATTATTCAAAGCATCCGAATTACGAGAAGATGCCGAATTGTACGGAATCATTTCTCGCAGAATTTTCAAATCAAAACAAGGAGCTTATCGAGGTTATTATGTTTACATTCCGTATGATGACCCAAGATATTCTTACCAACGTTGGAAAAGCATCAAGTTTGCAGAAGAAATCAAGTCTGAAACATGTTATGTTGGGTTTATGCATTCCACCAAACCCTATCTTCAAAAAAGAATCTGGCGTTTTCTAAGACGTAAAGGAGATGTTAATGATGCTTCTTATGTAAAAATGGCAGTAGGTGTTTTGTTGGCTTATACCGATGAAGATGTCCAAAACCTTCCTCCTTACGAATATTATTCTTACAACTATGAAAATAACCGTTGGAGAAGTAAACGCACAGTATTACACTATGCACCATACTCTTCTCATTGGGCATTTAACGAGATTTTATTTAAGAATAGTGACCGTTATCAATGGACAGATGGAAAGACTGCTTGGATTGTCAAACCTGGATTAAATCCAAAAGAGTTACCAGCAGCATCTAAACGAGAGGAAGCATACCCTGAATTGTGGGATCAAATGCCACAAGGAATGCTCCACTTATTGGCAGAAAGCAAGTGTAAAGAAGTCCATGAATTTGCCGTAAGAGCAACCCGTCAAAATATGGAGAAGGTGTTACCAATGATTAACACACAATTTATCTGTATTTTATTGGAGAAAGAGTATGAAGCAACCACTCGTTTTGCCTTAGAATTGGCTCGTGAAAAGTATGATCCACAAAATCCAGACCCTGAATTGGTTTTGGCACTTTTACGCTCTACTTTAGACGAAGCAAGAAAATTAGGAATCGAATGTTTGAATGGACAAAAACAGCTTTTATTAGCCGATAATGATTTTGTCATTACTTGTTTATTCAATCCTTATGAAGATGTACAAGAAGCCTTAAATGCTGCATTGGATTCTTACAACTTCTCTAGTTCTCAATCAGAAACGGTCGTTGTCAATGCCATTGCAAGGATTTTAAATGTAACAGAAGAAGCAACCGATAGGGAAAAAGCAGCTATTTTGAAAGCAGGAGATTACTTATGTAAACACTTTTCTAGTGAATTAGCACAAACTGATTTCTCTATTGTTAGTCAATTGCTCAATCATCCATTACCAGAAGCTAAAGTATTTGGAGCGAAGATTTTATTACTAGATGAAAGAGACAGTAGCGAAATTCCAGAAGACCTTATATTAAAGTTGATTAATGGAGAATCTCCCGAAATGCGAGAGGTTGGAGTTAAACTATTATCTAAATTACCTAAGGAAGACTTATTAGATAAGAGAGAATTATTGAAAGGTTTGTGTCTTTCTCCTTATGCTGAAATTCGTCAAAGTGTACAGCCAATTATTGGGGATTTGGCAAAAGAAAATAAGGCTTTTGGTGAGACCTTTACCAGCGAAATTGCTTTATGCTTATTGAGAGCAGAAGATGTAGAAGGTAGAGACCAAGACATCAAAAACTTATTAAATAATCAATTAGCTAAGTTCTTACCGACTATCCAAATACGCAGAATCTTACAATTGATTCACTCACCAAGAAAGGCAGCAAATGAAATGGGCTATACTTTGCTCAATGCAAATGTAAAACCCGATGATTTGAAAATGCGTCAGATTGTTCGTTTAGCCAATCACGAAATGCACCCAATTCGTAAATGGTGTTGGGATGTTTATACCAATAATCCAGCCAGAATCAAATATGAGATAAAAGAGGCTGTCAGATTGGTAGATGCCAAATGGGATGATTCGAGAGATTTTGCCTTCGATTATTTCAGACAAAATTTTGAAGAAAAAGATTGGTCTCCAGAGATATTAGTCAGTATTTGCGATAGTGTCAATCCTCCAGTCCAACAATTTGGAAAAGAATTAATTACCAAATTCTTCGATGAAAAAGATGGTGAACAATATTTGTTGCAATTGAGTCAACATCCGACTGCCGACCTTCAACAATTTGCCACCAATTATCTTGATAGATTCGCATCAGATAATCCAGAAAATATTGAGAAATTAGAATTGTATTTTACGACTGTTTTATCGGGTATCAATAAATCAAGTGTAGCCAAACAGCGCATTTTTGAGTTCTTGAAAAAAGAGGCTTTGAAGGATGAAAAAACTGCCAATATTGTTGCAGGTATTTTGACTCGTCAGTCGGCAATGATGGTAATTCGTGATAAAGCTCGATGTATTGCCATTATGCGAGACTTACAAAATGTTTATCCTAATTTGGAGATGCCAATTAAGGTTAAAGAAGTGGCGGTACATCCTGTGTAAGTTGTCTTGGTGACTAGTAATGTCTTGGGGACTAGTAGATAGTGACGGGTGACTTTCGGTTCTGTTTGTGATTTAGTCGATAGTCGATAGTCGATAGTCGATAGTCGATAGTCGATAGTCGA
>JAHDBB010000428.1 GCA_020630635.1 Chitinophagales bacterium | reverse complement strand
TACAACGAGAAGATTATCATTCAATAGCAGGTTGTAAATGGTTAGGAGCGAAAGGTGGGATGCTTCGTCGTGACGAAAAGTCCCGCTATTCGTTCTTATTGCTGCTGCCTCGCCACAATACACGCCACCCACAAACGCAGCAATACCACTACTATCGGGGCTAGATCGTCATGGTCTCAACCTGTAGTAACTGAACCGTTTAGAACCATATTTTATAGTTGAAATTCTGTATATTCTTCTAATTCTTAAAAAAATTCTGTTCAAAAAACTGGCACTAAGAAGTCCTTTCCAAATCCATCTAGACCTGATAGCAGTGATATTCGTGTCGCAGCGTTGGCTTCACAAAACCTAGCCACACGAATAAGAACGAATAGCAGGGAGACCCATCACGACGAAGCAACTTCCATTCTCTCCAAAAAAAAATTCCCAAAACAAGCTTTATTTTTCTTCAAAAAGGAAAAATACTTACAAAGTAGTACATTATTGAATGAAAATAAACACCTTAAATTATTGAAAATAAACTAATTATAATTTAAAAACTCCTCTTTTTAACCCAACAAACCCCTGAAAATGTCTTTGTTTTGGGGTATAATATTTTGTTTTTTTGTAAAAATTTAATTTTTGATTAGTAACCTTCCCCTAATAAATACAGTTAATCATAAAGCTATTAATTCTAAAACCCAGGAATATGCATAATATAAATACTTTATCTTTTTGGAGTAGTTGTTTGCTACTTTTTTTAAGTTCCTTTCAATTAAATGCCCAATGTACCGATGTCGTCATAGAGTTAGACTCCCAAGCCGATGTTGATAATTTTGCCACCAACTTTGGCTGTACGACCATTGAAGGCGACCTATTTATCATAGGCGAAGACATCACCAACCTAAACGGATTAAGTGGACTTACCAATATTACGGATGATGTACAAATAGATGAAACCAACTTGACAAGTTTAAATGGTTTGGACAATTTGACCAATATAGGAGGCGACTTTAGCCTTACCGATAACAATGACTTAGAAAATATTAGTAGTCTCGGACTACTACAAACCATTGGTGGAAATTTTGAAGTAACGGGATTTGTTCAACAAGACTTTATTTTTCCGAGCCTTACGCACATAGAAGGCGACATCGCAACAGGTGAAGTCAATGGCAATCTTTCTATGCCCAATTTGCAGACATTGGGAGGAAACCTTTCAGATGCTAGAGCATTTACGAGTATTAGTAATTCTTTGAGCAATCTTACCAGTATTGGTGGAGATTTAGGAATTTATTGGGTAGATGCCAATTCTTTAAATTTTTTAAGTAGTCTCACTGCCATTGGAGGAACCCTATACTTGGAAGAAGTTTGGGGATTAAGCAACTTAAGTGGATTGGAAAACTTGACAAGTGTGGGAGGTATTTGGTTTTTTTCCTCTTATGATTTACAAAATATTGATGCCTTGAGCAATCTAACAACTATTGAAAATGGCTTATATCTTGAGTATGTCAGTATTGAGAATTTAGAGCCTTTAAATAATCTTTCGACAGTTGGAGGTAGTATAAACATTCGCCATGTTAATTGTACAGACCTACCTGAATTTCCGAATTTAACCAGCCTTGAGGGAGGACTGACCATTTTAGGGTTTGATTATATGACCAGTCTCAATGGTTTTAACCATCTAAACTCAATAGGTGGAAATCTTTGGATACAGTACAATTATGAATTAGTAGAACTCACAGGTTTTGATAATTTAAATTATGTAGATGAAGGAATTTTTATACAAGATAATGAACAATTAATAGACTGCTGTATTTTGACAGAATGGCAAGAATTTACAGACTATATTGTCTTAGAAAATAACAATACCATCTGTAATGATTTAGAAGGTTTAGGCAATTTTTGTGATGGAAGCATTGGAGAATGTGGAGGCTTAATTGTTCTTTCAACTCAATCAGAGGTAGATGCTTTTCCAACCAATTATCCTTGTACAGAAATCTTAGGACATCTTGTGATAGAAGGCAATAGTATTGACAACTTAGAAGGTTTAGAAACTCTTACTAGTATCATTGGTGATTTAACCATTCAAAACACCTCTTTAAATACTTTGGAGGGCTTAGAGAATCTCATAAGTGTTGATGGAAATCTGACAATCAACGATAATGGTTTGGATGATTTAGATGGATTAGCCAATCTAGAGAGTGTTGGAAGCGATTTATTTTTATACTATGATAACCCCAATTATACCTTTGAAAGTTTGACTTACATAGGTGGTTCTATTTCTAATTTAGAAAATATTGGAACCAATGGAAATCTCTTTCCAGCTTTAACGACCATAGGAGGGGATGTCGATTTAGTTTGGATTTCTCTTCCTAATATAAATGCTCTAAGCAATATTACGACTATTGGAGGTACTTTGTATATAGAAGAGGCTTGGGGATTAGAAAACCTTGATCCATTAAGCAACCTTACAACGATTGGTGGTAGTCTTGTATTTTATTGGGCAACAGGTACTTCTAATATTGATGGATTAAGTAACTTAACCAGTGTAGGAGGTGACGTAAGCTTTAGCTATTCCGTATCAGATTTATCGCCATTAAGCAATTTACAACATATAGGTGGAGGGATTACCTTAGAACAGTTAGGGATGTCTTCTTTTGACTTTTTTAATAATGTAGAAACACTAGGAGGAAGTATAACTATTTGGGCTTGTGACGAGTTAGTGAATATTGAAGGATTTGATAACCTGACAACTATAGATGGAAGTATCATCATCAATAATAATGAAGAATTACTGACGATTGGAGGCTTTGAAAATCTAACCAGTATTGGTGACGGTGTAGAAATCTTACAAAACTTCAAACTAAGTGATTGTTGTATTTTGTTAGACTGGGAAAGTATCGCTACCAATTCTGTTATTGTAGAAGAAAACAATGATGGTTGCAACAGCTTTGAAGAAATTAACAGTTTTTGTGACGACGATGGTGATCCGTGTACAGGTACGATCATCTTATATTCACAAACAGATATAGATAATTTTCCAACAGATTATGGATGTACCATCATAGAAGGTGACTTATTTATTCAAGGAGATGACATCACTAATTTAGATGGATTAAGTACTGTTATCAGTATTATGGATGATTTCCAATTAATCAATACTCCTAACCTAAACGATATGGAAGGTTTGAGTAACTTAACCAATGTAGTAGGAATCTTAGAAATCGGATATTCTAATGATCTGGATATTGTAAAACTAGATAACCTAGAAACTGTTGGTGGAAATTTTGAAGTTCATAGTACTGGTAATCACAGTTTTCAAAGTTTGACGAGCATCGGCGGCGATATATCTCAAGCAGACTTCTTAGCAGGCAATCCCAATATATTTCCCAATTTAACTCAGGTTGGAGGTAGCATATTTCTTTATTGGGGAGCTGGACTTGAGAATGTAGATCATTTCAGTGGTCTAGAGACCATTGGTGGAGACTTATTTTTTGATGATGTTTTTATAGATGACTTAGATGGATTTAGCAATTTAACCAGTATTGGAGGAAATCTTAATTTTTGGTCGGCACATACCCTTGAAAACCTAGATGGTTTGGCAAATTTAACCACAATTGGAGGTAGTTTACATATGAGTCTAATGTCTGGATTAGAAAATATAGATGGCTTAGGTTCTTTGACCAGTATTGGCGGAGTGTTGATACTTTCTTCTCTAACAGGAAACTTAGATGGTTTAAGTGCTTTAGAAAGTGTAGGTAGCAACCTTCATATTAGTGGAGTAGAAACAGATATAATTTTAGGTTTTGAAAGTTTAACTACCATTGGTGGAACTTTAGAAATTAATGGATGTGACAATCTCACCGACTTATATGCTTTTTCCAACTTAATTTCAGTAGGAGAAGATTTATTCATTTCTTTTAATGAAGAATTGACAGGCTTTGGTGGATTCAACAATCTTGAAACGGTTGCAGAATTTATTAGTGTTTCTGAAAACTATAAGTTATCTGAATGCTGTGTTTTAAAATGTTTGCAAGGAGTCGCAGGATTTGAGATGTTGGTTGAAAATAACAACGATGGTTGTAATTCCTTTGAAGAAGTTTTGCAAAATTGTGAAGGAGAATATGAAGATTGTGAAGTCGATGATCTAGCCGAAATCACCGCTTTTTCTTTCTATGATACCAATGAAAATGGCATTTTTGATGGCGATGACTATGGCTTACAAAATCAAGCATTTACCCTACAACCCGATGAAGTTTACACCTATTCTAACGAAAGTGGTATTACAACTTTCTTGGTAACAGAAGGCGAATATACTTTAGTGCTAGCCGAAAATGCTTTCTGGGAATTAACAACTGAAACCTATCAATATCCTGTTACTTTAGACGATGCTGGTACACAGTACAATTTTGGCTTAAAACCTGTAACTGGCTTTTCTTTGGTACAAGGAGACTTAACAAGTGCGCCTACCCGTTGTGGATTTGAAGTCAAACATTGGCTCTCTTACAAGAATGAAGGAACCAATACCGCAGATGGAGTACTACGTTTAACGCCCGATGCTTTAACCGATTTTGTCAATGCAGATCCTTTACCATCTTACGTAGATGGCGATGTTTTATACTGGACTTTTGAAGACCTTCTTCCAACTTACGAAGAACAAATTGAGATCACTTTCCAAATGCCAGGCGTTGATTTTATTGGCACAAATTTGACTTCCATTGGCGAAGTTTGGTCATTGGATGAAACAGGCGACACCTTGTCAGAAAACAAATTCTTCTATACTTCTGAATTGACTTGTGCCTATGATCCCAATGACAAGTTGGTCACTCCAGAAGGAGAGGGAGACGATAACTACACTTTATTTATAGACAGTCTTTTAGAATATACGGTGCGTTTCCAAAATACAGGAAATGATACAGCATTCAATGTATTTATAACAGATACGTTAAGCGAAAATTTAGACTGGGAAACTTTTGAAGTCATCAGTAGTAGTCACGAATTAAAGACTTTTTATGAACCCGAAAATGGCTTTATAGAGTTTCGTTTTGATAATATTGAGTTACCCGATAGCAATGTCAATGAACCATTATCACATGGCTTTGTCAAATACCAAATTGAGATAGAAGAAGGACTTCCCGAAAATACTTCTGTTGAAAATACAGCTCATATTTATTTTGACTTCAATCCTGCCATCGTCACCAACACCACGCAAAACACGATGGTCACAGAAATACCCGTAAGCATCATTGCTATTGATGATAAACAGTCATTGCATTTATACCCTAACCCTGCCAGAGATTACGTTTATCTAAACTTTGAAGGAGAGATCAATGAACCCATTTCGATCAAGCTATTAGATGTCGTTGGCAATGAAATTTTGGCAAAAGAAAATATCTTCCACCAAGAACAATTGAATGTCAGTTCGTTATCCAATGGTATTTATTTACTTCAAGTCCAAATTGGTAAACGCATTGTCAATGAAAAGATCGTGATACAATAGACATTTTTTATATCTGCGATCAAAGCAGATAATTATTTTTACTATTTCTTGGAGAGAACGGGGAGATGCTTCGTCGTGAAGGGTCTCCCCGCTATCCATTCTTATAAAAGTAGCCTTGTTTTATTAAGCCAACGCATTACATTTATACCATTACTATCGGGTCTAGATGGTTGAGGAAAGTACTCCTTAGTGACTGAAAAGGTTGCGTGAAGGGACGGACTGTTTAATTTTTACATGTTGGGACGCAAAGGAACGTAGCTTTTTCTAATCGACAAAAAATGTCTCATTATTTTATTTTTTAATGTCCCCAAAAACCACGAAAAGAACCTAAACGTCCCTTTCGTCCCA
>JAHDBB010000427.1 GCA_020630635.1 Chitinophagales bacterium | reverse complement strand
GAAATCCAACTACAATAGTTCTTTGATTTAATATTTATTTTTATTTGGAGCGAACGGTAAAAATGCTTCGTCGTATTGGAAAGTCCCGCTATCCGCTACTATAAATGCGCCACATTTTAAGCAGCCAGCGCATTGCATTTATACCACTACTATCGGGGCTATTTTGGACTAGACACAACTTCTCATACATTGTCAGACAGGTTTATTGAGCCATTATATGTGCAAGTTAGAGCCGAAAAAGAAGCGTTGGCGATGCTCAATTACTGGTAGCGGGGCGATGGCTTTGTGAGCGGAACGTATGATTGAGCAAGAATTTTGCTTCCTTTTTTTCGACTGAAAAAGGAAGGCCTGTCTGGCGAAGACAAGGAAACGGACAGTTAAAACATACAGAAAATGGTTGTCAAAATGTGTCGTTTAATGCCTGAAATTTAAAAATTGTCAAAGACCAATAAAATTGTTCACATTCAGAACCTTTTGTGGTAAAAACTAAAAAACATGAACCCATCATATATCACACTTTTCATCCTACTACTATCCACCACCACCCTCGCTCAACAAAACCAAGCCTTTGAAATGAGCGTCGAAAATATCATGCGAGACCCACTCTGGATGGGCAGTTTCCCAAGCAATCCCGAATGGTCAGAAGACGACACCAAATTCTACTTTCATTGGAATCCCGAAAAAGCCCTCTCCGATTCCCTCTACGAATACGCACTCGAATCCAAAAAAATCCGCAAAGTCAGCCTAAAAGAACAAAAAGAGTTCATTCCCAAAACAGGCAATTGGAACAAAGCAAAAACCCAAAAAGTCTTTTCAAAACATGGAGACTTATACCTTTACAACCAAGATAAATCCACTCGCCAACTTCTCCAAACCAACGAATACGAAGGAAGTCCTTACTTCTCATTTGACGACAAAAAAATCATCTTTTCCAAAGGAGACAACCTCTATACCTTAGACCTCCAAGACGGTTTCATTGCCCAACTCACCAACTTCAAATCAGGTTCAGAACCTCCCAAAGCCCAAGAAGAAGAAAATCAAAATATCCAAGAACAATGGCTTGCCCAAGAAGAACTCAACTTAATGAAAGTCCTCCAACAAAAGGAGGAAGAAAAAGAGATAAGTAAAGAAGCCCAAGAAAAAAATAAAGAGAAACCCAAGCGTCCCAAAAGCATCTACACAGGAAGCCAAAACCTCACCTACAAATCCCTAAGCCCCGATGCTCAATACGTCATCTTTCAACTATCCCAAGAAACAGGCGACAATCAAAAAACGATAGTTCCATCTTATGTCAGATCATCTGGGTTCACCGAAGACCTCAACGCCCGCCCCAACGTAGGACGCTTTGTTAACGAATATAAAACAGGTATTTACGACCTTCTCAACGATACCGTTTACTACGCCAATACCGAAAACTTACCCAATATTAATGAGTGGTCAAAGTATTGGATTAGCGAAGATGACTTAAAACTCAAAAAAGAAAACAACGAACCCAAGCCTATTTATATCAGTCGTCCCATTTGGTCGGAAGGAGGTACAAACGCACTTGTCATTATCCAATCATTAGACAACAAAGATCGCTGGATAGCCTTATTAGAACCCTCAACAGGCAATATCAAAAACCTCAACCACCAACATGATGAAGCGTGGATTGGAGGACCAGGCATTTCTCAATGGCGACCTTATCCCAATATGAATGGAGTGGGCTGGCTCCCCGACAATGAACATGTCTGGTTTCAATCCGAAGAAAGCGGCTACTCTCACTTATACATCACCAACATCCACACAGGAAAAACCAAACAACTCACTAAAGGCAAATACGAAGTTTTTCAACCCCAAATATCCAAAGATAAACAACACTGGTACTTTACATCAAGCGAAGACGATAGCGGACAACGACATTTTTACAAGATGCCGCTAATGGGTGGAAAAGCCGAAAAGTTGACTTCTCTAAAAGGCAACAATCAAGTCACTTTATCCCCAAATGAAACCTATTTACTCATTCGTCATTCTTACAGCAACCAGCCTTGGGAAATCTACCTCCAAAAAAATGCACCCAATGTTAAGCCCGTTCAAATTACGTTTTCAACCTCTGAAGAGTTTAAATCTTACCAATGGCGAGAACCCGAAATCGTACAATTCCAAGCAGAAGATAAGCAGATGGTAACAGCCCGTTTATACCATCCTCAACAAGCCCAAGCCAAAGGACCAGCCGTTATTTTTGTGCATGGCGCAGGCTATCTTCAAAATGCCCATCAATGGTGGAGTCACTATTTCAGAGAATACATGTTCCACAATTTACTGGTGGATTTAGGTTACACTGTTTTAGATATTGACTATCGAGCGAGTGCTGGTTACGGACGTGATTGGCGGACAGGAATCTACCGACATATGGGAGGCAAAGACCTTTCAGATCAAGTAGATGGTGCAAAATATCTAGCTAAAGAGTATGACATTGACCCTGATAAAATCGGCATTTATGGTGGCTCATATGGTGGCTTTATCACGATTATGGCTCTCTTCCAATACCCAGAGACTTTTGCTTGTGGAGCTGCTTTACGTTCTGTCACCGACTGGGCGCACTACAATCACGAATACACCTCCAACATCCTCAATCTTCCCTACATAGACAGTACCGCCTACCGCCAAAGTTCTCCCATTTACTTTGCAGAAAATCTCAAAAATCCTCTACTAATGTGTCATGGCATGATAGATCGAAATGTCCACTTTCAAGATGTCGTTCGTCTCTCTCAACGCCTCATCGAATTGGGCAAAGACAATTGGGAGTTAGCCGTTTATCCATTAGAAGGACATGGTTTTCAAGAACCGAGTAGCTGGACAGATGAATATAAACGCATCTTAAAACTTTTTGAGGAAAATTTAAAATAGTTTTTTTATTAGGAGCGAAAGGTTGGATGCTTCGTCGTCACAGAAAGTCCCGCTATCCGTTCCTATGAATGTAGCCAAGTTTTAGGTAGCCAACGCTTGTACATTCATACCACTACTATCGGGGCTAGTTGGTTGAGGACAGACCGTTTATGTTTAAGAGGACGAACAGTTCATTTTTCACATATTGGGGTAAAGAGACATTGCTTTTAATGCATAGAATTAATTTGTCTTTGATAAAAAACAAAGCGTCCCACCTTCTCAAAATAACTCGTCACCAGTCACCAGTCACAAAAAAAACAACCCAATGAAATCCGCCAACATCATTCACCACTTTCTCCATCAAGCTCAAATATACCCCAACAAAGCCGCTATTATTGACCCCAAACACTCTATCACCTTTTCCCAACTTCAAAAAGACATTGAAAATACGGCTACTTACTTTCACCAAAAAGGCATTAGAGCAGGAGACCGAGTACTCATTTTTGTACCGATGAGTGTAGCATTGTATCGAATCGTTTTAGCCATTTTTTATATGGGCGCAACGGCTGTTTTCTTAGACGAATGGGTCAGTAAAAAGCGGATGGAAATTTGTTGTGAGGTTGCAGATTGCAAAGCGTTTATAGCGGGCAAAAAAGTCCGTTTACTATCTCTACTATCCAAACAACTTAGAAACATCCCTATTCATTTAGGAACAAAATATAAAACTTTTGACGACATTATTTCACCTCACTTAGCGACGGACGATGAAACGGCTCTCATTACTTTTACAACAGGGAGTACAGGCATCCCCAAAGCTGCAAAAAGAACACATGGATTTCTCAACGAACAATTTATTGCGTTAAAACAAGCGGTAGAACCCAAAGCAAGTGACATCAGTATGCCCGTTTTACCCATCGTTTTATTACTAAATTTGGGAGTGGGATGTACCTCTATTATTGCCGACTTCAAAGCGACAAAACCCAATGAGATGCAGCCCGAAAAAGTCATCAACCAAATCCAACAATACCAAGTCAATTGCTTAATCGCCTCGCCTTTTTTTATTAAAACCCTCGCACAGTATTTGATTCAACAAAAAGAAAACACGCCCAGTTTACAAAAAATATTTACGGGAGGCGCACCAGTTTTTCCCAATGAAGCAAGCCTCTACAATCAAGCATTTCCAACAGCGAAAAGTAAAGTCGTTTATGGTTCTACCGAAGCGGAACCCATCAGTTCTATTGATACCCAAGTATTGACCAACGACCAAAACTGCAATATCACCAAAGGCTTAAATGTGGGAAAGCCTTACGGAAATTTGATAGAAATCAAAATCATTGAGATAGAAGATCATCCTATAAATGTATCAAGTGAGATGGACTTCAAAATTGTACCTACTGGACAAATTGGCGAAATCATTGTCGCTGGTAAACATGTCTTACGAGCTTATTTTAACAATGAAGAAGCCTTGAAACGAAATAAGATTTTTATCGGTGAAAAGGTGTGGCATCGTACGGGAGATGCTGGTTATCTCTCTCAAGATGGTGAGTTGTATTTGACGGGTCGTTGTAGTAGTATGCTCAAAAAAGATGATGCATTTATTGCTCCCTTCCTTTATGAAAATTACTTGCAAAATATCGAAGGGGTTGAAATGGGAACCGTCTTAAAAATCCAAAATCAAATGGTCTTGGTGATGGAACTGAATAATCAAGCTAATCAAGAAAGTATCAAAAAAGTTGTAGAAGTAAGCAACTTGGAATTTGACGAAATTAGGTTTGTGCCTCGAATACCAAGAGATCCCAGACACCATTCAAAGGTAGCTTATAAGGTATTGGAGAAAAATCTGAGTTCAAGATGATGATATTTTTGCTTCATTCTTCAGGATGAAGCTGACAATAAAGACAAACTGACACTAAGAAGTACTTTCCAAATCCATCTAGACCCGATAGTAGCGGCTATGGTGAAAGTGTGTTGGCTAAGAGGTTTTGCAAAGCTTTACCATAATAGCGGATAGCGGGGAGACCCGTCACGACGAAGCCACATTCGTTCTCTCCAAAAGAAAAGAACCATCAATTATCCAAAACTTCCTTGAAAAACTTTTAACTTTGTGCAACCTTTTTAGGGTAAAACTGTTTTATTCTATTAGGCAAAATTAAAATTATAGACTATGTTATCGAAAAAAATGGTAAAAGCACTCAACGACCAAGTGGCGATGGAAGCGGCTGCCTCTCACAAATATTTGGCAATGGCTTGTTGGTGTGATGAACAAGGACTGGAAGGAGCAGCTAACTTTTTTATGCAACACGCTGATGAAGAAAGAATGCATATGATGAAAATCGTTCATTATTTGTTAGAAGCCGATGCTTCGCCCATTATCCCTGCTTTGGAACAACCCAAATTGAAATATAAAAATGTGCAGGAGGTGATTCATACGGCTTATGATAGTGAGAAAAAAGTAACGGCTTCTATTCATAAATTGGTGGGCTTGGCAAATAAGGAAAATGATCCACAAACTTATAACTTTTTGCAATGGTATGTTGCAGAACAATTGGAAGAGGAAGCATTGATGCGTAAGTTGATTGATAAGGTCAAATTGATTGGCAATGGAGAACGCTCTCTTTATTATATTGATTTGGAAATGTCACAATTGCACCAAGAAGAAGCAGCAGAAAAGGCGGAGTAATTCAAACTTTTGGAGAAAGCAAAAGTCAAAAAAGGAAAACAATGAAACTAAATCTTTCAAAATACCTTATGCTTTTTTGCATCATGTTTTTGGTGGGAACAATGGCATTGAGTACGACCAGTTGTTCTCGTAAAACAGGCTGTCCGACTATGGACCCCGTAGATTTGAACAAAAGACCCAAAAAATCTACTTCAGGGATTGCGATGCCAGGTGATAAACGCAATACAAGCGGCAATATCAATAAAAAGAAGAAAAGAAAAAAGAGAAAGTAATTAGAAAAAACTCCAA
>JAHDBB010000426.1 GCA_020630635.1 Chitinophagales bacterium | reverse complement strand
GATTTTTTTTCATGAATGCAGGAATGTGTATCAGTTGCTATAGGGAATGTACTTAACGATCTAGCCCCGATAGAAGTGGTATTCGTGTAGAAGCGTTGGCTTCCTAAAACGTTGGCAACACGAATGAGAACGGATAGCGGGACTTCCTGTTACGATGAAAGAAGAACCTTTCGCTCCTAATAAAAAATACAAATGTCACAAATTGAACGACCTTAAAAAAAAGGTGAATCCTTTTTGCAATGAA
This sequence comes from Chitinophagales bacterium, assembly GCA_020630635.1. GTDB lineage: Bacteria > Bacteroidota > Bacteroidia > Chitinophagales > UBA2359 > JAHDBB01. Next base: position 5,593 of record JAHDBB010000426.1, on the reverse strand, counting down.
TCCACCTTCTTCTCAAAAAAATCTACAATTTATGTATTTTACGACTTATCATTTCCTCACCGACTTGAAGGACGACATAATAAATGCCACTCGCCAAATAATTTAAATCTAAAGTCAAATGATTATTGCCAACTTGGGTGCGGATGTCTTGCATCTGTAAAACATTGCCCAACAAATCTATCAATTGTATTTGTGCAGCGGTTGAGATGTTGGCTTCTAAATCAAGGTAAAGGAAATCAATCGTAGGATTGGGATAAGCCTTCATATTTTGTAAGACGACTGACGTTTGGGGGAGGATTTCTAAAGTACCATTTTCTGTTTTACCCAAGTCAATTTCTAAGGTATTGCTTACATCCTCTAAATCCCAATCACCTGTATTGATCGTTGGCGTATTGGAAGAAGTGCGTCTTGTATCCTCAATCGTACCTTCCGTAGATTCGTTATTCAAATCTAAAACGTTCTCATAAGTTGAAATCTCTGAAGGGGTTTCTGTTGTGCAATCTTCAACCGTTACGGTAATGGTGTAAGTATAAGCAGGTGTTTGATCGGTTATAAAATATCCTGATCCTGTTCCACAGAGTGGGTCATTATTTCCACCAGCAGGACCGATGGGACCTCCTCCAGAAGTTCCAGGTACATATTCTTCACAAGACATAGCTGGAGTATAAGAAATATAAACAGTAGTTTCAGTAGGAGAGACCTCTATCATATTGGAACAGCCTGTCAAACAAAGGGCTTCGGTCATATCTTCACCGATAAACCATTCCATTTGTGGTGCATCATCAAGGCAGTATTCACCTAAAGGAGCATGAATGATCGCACTTTCACCAGCACAAATAGTGACATTCATTTGAGCTTGGAGTTTTTGGCTATTGAAAGCCAATAAGCCGATTAAGATAAGCGACAAACTTAAAAGTTGTGCTAGTTTGATATAAAAAGAAGTAGGGTTGGTTTTGGGAGTCGTATTAAGTAAAATTGCTTTCATCTTTCTGTAAATTTTAAAGGTTAATGATTAAATATATTCCAAATGTAAGAGCTTTTGAGTCTACATCTGGGTATAAATATCACTAATGATAGAACCCTTAAAATTTATACAGAAATAATAAGTCTTTGATTGTGAGGTTTTTAGATTTTTTTGGAGATAGAGACTATGGATTATCACAATTCTCTGGTTGAAGATAATTTTTAGTTATTCGATTGTTGTCTTTCAGGAACTAACTTATAAATATCTTCGTTAGGTCCTTTGACCCATTCTTTTTCACGACCATACTTTCTGATCGTATTTTCATTGGTTGTCAAATCTTGGTAAGCCCTATCCAAGCGATTAATTTCAAATTGGTAAAACTCCTTTTTATTTTCTTGTTTAGCAATTTCTTTTTTTAATTGAAAAAGGCTCGCCAAATTATTGGAATCAAAAAAGGTGATCCAAATACCAAATAAGCATAAAATGATGGCAAATTTGTAGCGATACATTGCTAATAAGATGGGATTGACAGAAGAATTATCAGGGGTAGAGCTTGGCTTGGACATGGAAGTTGTTTTTTGTTTTGAACGCAAAAAACGAAAAATATCAGGAAAAGCCAAAGGTTTTTATAAAAAAACAGAGTAAAGGGTCTTTGATATTCCCAAAAAATGATTTTAAGGTTTTGATAATCAGTATTTTAAGGTTTTAGACTTCTTTTTTTACGAAATTCACATTTTTTTACTTACAAAGTTTGTTTTTTTTAAATGTTTTTTTATCTTAAAGCGATTACTCTACATTACACTATACATTTTTACTATGAAAACACATTTCCTCCTACTTTTTATAGGGTTTGCATTGGTTTCTTGCCAAAATAATGCACCCATTCAAGAACTCACGCCCAAACGTATTGGAGTCTATTTTGGCTTTGAAAATACCAAAGGAGAACTTCAGATTCCAGCGATTTACGACAATGTAGATCACTTCAAAAATGGTTATGCTCGTGCTCAAAAGGATGGACTTTGGGGATTTATCAGCGAAACAGGTGATACCTTGATTGATTTCCAGTATGAGTTTGTGGAGCCATTTTCCAATGGTTATGCGCCTGCCAAACAAGATGGGCAATGGATTTTGATTGACAAAAAAGGCAATGCCATTGAGTGCGCCAATGAACAATTGGCGATGGCTAATTCTCACCTGATTCCTACATTGCGAGACAATCATTGGTATTTTATCCAAGAAGATGGGCGATTGCTTGATCCGAAACTTACCCAAAGCCCTTCAGGTTTTACCCAAGCTTCAGTAGTGCCTTAGTTTTAGGAGCGAAGGGTTGGCTGCTTCGTCGTAACGGCAAGTCCCGCTATCCGTTCTTATCACCAATTTTTCATCAAAAAGTAAAAGTTCTAAAAATAAAAAAGGAGTCAAGTAAGATTTTCCACCTACATTGACTCCCAAAGTATCTATCATCCTAGTTTTTTATATTAAGTATTATTCGGGCAACTGTTCTCGAATCTGAAAATTAGTAAGCATATTGGGGTTTTGGGGATGATTGAGGATATTGAAAAAATGCAAATTAATATCATTTGCATTGCCTTGAAAAATGGCATTACAATCCAAATTGGTATCCGATGATCCATAGTTCTTGTGGATATAAGTGACATCCGTACCGGTGTTGTCATCGGCTGTTAAAACATCAAAGAAGGTCTGATTGGTTTCATTTTGGTCTCCTTGATAAGTGATGATTCGATCCTGATTGACATCTCCTGCCCAAAGAGCCATTCTACCTTGCATTTGTACCTGTGCATCTTCCCCATAAGTTTCAGTAGTAGGGTCGGTAAAATCAATCGTAGTGGACAAGGTGGTATCTGGATCTAAATAAATAGGATCAGCCGTCATAACTCCTAAATGATTGCGATGTCGAACACATACATGATAATGACCTTTTTCAACGCTCGGAAAAACAACAGGAGAGACACCGTCCACATCGACAACCTTACCATCTCTTTGTACAATAGCGGAACGAGTCGAAACGATTTGAGCTGGATTCAGGGTATCTCTTAGATCAATGATAAGCCAATCGACCAAAGCTGTTTCACCTGTTTGATTATAGATATTATTCGCAACAGATTCACCGCCACCATCTCCCACATGGTTAAATCCATTAATGGAAGAATAAGGTTCTGATTGAGGAACCAATGCGCCTTGTCGTAAATCATCACGCATGACCATTTTTCCTTGTGGATCAAGCGTTCCATCAATCGCAGCACCTTGTAGATAAACAAAGGTAGAAAGGTTAATGCCAGAGCCTATATAGACACTTTCAAAATCATTGTCATCTTCATCGCTAGGATCATCAAAAGAGAGGTCATTGTGATTGACAACCAAATCATTGGGAAAGGTATCTCCAAAGCCTATATCAGTATCAGGTGTAGAATCTCTATCATCTCCATCATCACTAATAATTTCTGCCCAAACTGTATAATTTCCATAGTCAGTCGAATTAGCTTTTACTTTAAAATTTCGATCTATGACTTCATTCGGTGATATATTGATAAGATCCCAAGTAATGGTTCCATTATTATTATCATGAACGCCTCCATTTGCAGCACTAAGAAAGATTAGTTCTGGAGGCAATTGTGTTCTTATCTGAATATTATTAGCATCCAATCCTCCTTGATTGGTGATCTTGACGGTAAAATCTACTTCATCACAGACGCTGATAGTATCATCTTGACCGCTTGCTAAAATCGTAATAAGTGCAAGATCATAACAATCTTCAACAGCCATAGTCGAATCAGTTGTTTGACACCCATTATTATTCGTCGCTGTTAAATAATACATACCTTCTTCATAAACATAAGGATTCTCGTCATTAGAAGTAAATCCATTGGGACCAGTCCAACTATAATCTAAGGAGAAACCAACTTCATTTGCATGAAGTCTTATAATACCATTACAATCAAAAAGGTCGGCACTATAGGGATCAATAACAGGAGCAGAAGCCTCTGTTACATTAATACAGGCTGTATTGACACAACAATTACAACCAGTAAAGGTGATACAATACTGTCCTGCTTGTGTGACGATGATACTGGTATCTGTGACATCGGCTTGATAAGTCGCAGTCCCAGACCACTCAAAGACGGGTTCGGTACAATCAGGTCCACTTAGACAAGGTTGATTCCCATCATAAGTAGGAGCCAATACAAGAGGTTGATTGTCACAAATGACTGTTGGAACGTTAGATATATCAATGCCACATTGGGCTTGACTATCTAGAGATAAGATACAGACCAACAAGGAAAGGAGTAAGGATATTGGAAGGAAGTTTTTTAGATAGGGTGTTAGAAAAATACTGCTATTATCAGGTCTCATATAGGATATTACTTATTGAGTAAAGAAATAAATATAGATTATTTCCTTACCACTTTGGGTCTAATCAAATTTGAAAAATGGAACGATTTTAATGTTGAAAAGAAGGGAAGTCGGATAAATGATGATTATTGGGTTAGGAGACGATAAGATATTTTGGTTCTTTCCTATCTTTTTTAGGAGCGCACTGTTGGGAGCGTTGTTGTTTGGGCAAGTCCCGCTATCCGTTCTTATTGCTGTAGCCTTCTTTTAGGTAGCCAATGCTTCTTACAGCAATACCACTTCTATCGGGGCTAAGTGGTTGAGGACAGAACCTAATAAAGGCTATACTATTTGTTACGAATTTAAAATATATGATGTTACATTTATTTAAAGGACAATCAAAATTAATTTGATCAAGATAGCGATAATTGATATTGAGATAGAACCAAACATAGTATTTTTGTTTTTTTGTTGATTTAGAATATTAGATTTATTGGATTTCGATGATTTCTGTTCCTGAAATAAGTATGATGTCAAAGTTAGGCATAATTATAATTTTTGATAATATTGATAATTTTTAGGAAAGGAGAGGTAATAGGAAGGAGGTGTTGTTTTGAATTGATAATACAAAGGTAAAACAGAATACAAGAGTTTGTCAATAGTAAAAAAGATGAAAAAAGGAGGGTTATTGGTTTTTAAAGATAGAAGGATTTATTTGTTTTATAAGTTTGTTTTTTAATTAAATATTTGATTTATAAGTTTTTATATTTTTTGAAAAATGCTGAAAATGAATGAATTATTAGTTTTTTATCTTGGCAAGCTTGGAGTATCTTTGGTAGATTTTTAAGTTTTTTTTTGAAAAAAATGCCAAAAAATGCGTGACTGGAGCTAAATAGGTGGTCGTTTTGGTGATTTTTGGGACGATAGGAAGTTTCTTGGTCTAGGGACGGTGGGACATTTTTGTCTTATTTCGTGGTATTGGGACGACGGGACGATTTTTCTTATTAGAGACCAATTAAGTTGATTTCTTAAAAATAACGTCTCTCACGTCACATCGTCACTTTCGTCCCCTTTCTGGCACTAAGCAATACTTGCCACAACCAACTAGACCCGATAGAAGTGGTATTCGTGTAGAAGCGTTGGCTTCCTAAAACGTTGGCGACACGAATGAGAACGGATAGCGGGGAGACTTGTCACGATGAAAGAGTAATAACCGTTCTCTCCTAAGTACAGTGTCAATTAAGTTTCTTCCTATTTTTGAATCATCCTTATCTGCTC
>JAHDBB010000425.1 GCA_020630635.1 Chitinophagales bacterium | reverse complement strand
GTTGGACACTCAAAAAAGTAAGTTTGCAAGAACCCTTAGTTATTTTACCCTTTGGCAAAGGAGAAGATTGTTATTTTAATATAGTAGGAGACCACTTAGGACAGGGATACCACCAATATAAATACGCAAATGAATATTATCCTGAATAAAAAACAACCACCGACATTCTATGTATGTTTATATCCCACTTTGGACAATCAAACTCATCAAAAAATCAATGAAATCAAAATGAAATACAGATACACCATTTTCTATGTAGAGCAGGTAGACAAAACCCTCTCCTTTTATGAAAAAGCCTTTGGATTTAACCGAAAATTTATAACAACAGAAGGAGATTATGGAGAACTGCTATCGGGCGAAACCACTATCGCCTTCGCCTCCCAACAATTAGGCAACTCCAACTTTACCAAAGGCTACAAACCCATTGCCAATTCCCCGAAACCCATAGGAATGGAAATGGCTTTTGTAACTGAAAATATAGAAGAAGATTTTCAAAAAGCAATAGAAGCAGGAGCCAAAGAATATGAAAGCATCAAGCAAAAGCCTTGGGGACAAAAAGTCGGCTATCTAAGAGACAACAACGGCATCCTCATCGAACTCTGTACGCCTGTGAATGAGTAAAATAAAAAATGAGTCGCCTTCAATCGGATGGGTCTTCCCGTCAAAGAAGAGGCAATCCGATTGATTGACAGTCTCTGAGAATCCCATCTTACATTTATAGTAAATTTTTAGTTACCATACAACTCCTCCCGCATCTCAATCAACAACCGCTCCGCCGCCTCAAAATCAGGCTTTTCAGGAAGCGAACTTTTCGCAAAAAGCTCCTCAATTTCCTCCACCAACACTTCCGCCCGTTTCACCAATTCCTCATACATAAACACCCCAGACCGAATTTTCAAAAGTTCTTCCCGATTAGGACGCTGCACAATGATTTTACCCTCCTGTGCAATCTCCTTAGCCATTCCCAACAAACGAAAAGTATGCATCATATTTTTGGCATCATAATTTTTGCCATGCTGCAAAGTATTTTGGTATCGAGCCTCATTGCGTTTATTCACCCACGCCCAATACTCCTTATAATCCTTACAATATTTAGAATATCCATCTTTGCTAAAATACAAATAGGCTTGCGGTTCCAACCCTTTAGGCACACTACTCAACTGCACTTCATTCGCATCTTTTTGTTCATTGGTCACTCCTCGAAATCCATAGTCATCTTCTTTCGTTTGCACAAAAAGACTAAACATATTTTTCATATGAGGCACATTGACCAATCCACAATTTATTTGTTCAATGCCTTTCAATTCAAGCCATTTTTTCAAAGGAATAGAACCTTGTCCATACATCACATAACAAAAATCCAAAACACTTTTACGCTCCTTCCCGACTGGATTCAAGATTTTTTTATTCAATCCTTTCGCCCTTTTAATTTGGGTTTTCGCATAACCTGCAAACGTATTTTTACACTCTTTAGAGATAAATATTTCCTCTTGAATAAGGTCAAAAACAGGATGTTTATAAAGTATATGTTTATCCGCCACACCGACCATTTCCAAAAGATTGGGATTGCTTTTGACCAACAACTCAATAAAACGTCCCAACTCATAAAACACGATGTCATTTTTTTCATCACTCACTTGCGTACACTCTTTCAAACCAAAAAAATCTTTTCGATCTTGAGCAAAAACGCCTTTGATGTCCGTATCAGAAGTAGGCAAGTCTAGCCCATAGGCTTTACTTCCACTAATACATTCAAAAAGTCGGATACCATCTTGTTTTAGTTCATCAAAATACATACGAGCGTAAATTCTAATTTTCAATTTCTAAATTCTAAAATTTTATTCAACCGTTGATCCTTTGATTCTCTTCTGAAAAAACTCATCAAACAATTGGTAATTACTTTTAACAGATTTAACATCGTGCGCTTTCGATTTCAATGGAGCAAATTCCGTTTCAATATATTGACGCAATATTAAAGGCGTTGGCGCATGATCTTCTTCCTTTTTCGTCCCTTTCAATTCAATCAACTCTCGAATAACCTGCAAAACGGCTGCATCATCACAATTCACCAAAAGCGGTTCCAGTTGCATAGAAGGCAGCATTTGTTGCTTCACCAACCACTTACAAGAAAATAAACCTCGTAGGATATAAAAAAGTTTTTTAAGGTTGGTATTTTCATTTAGATAGCTGTCGATATACTTCAAAGTCATCGAATGATAATGATAAAAAGCGGTCTTTGGCGAATAATACTGTGAAGTAATCCCCAACAATTCTTCTTGAAAATTTCCAATATTTTTATAGATAATCGGAGATTGTAACCATTCATAAACAGACACATTGGTTCTCTTCATCAGTAAAAGGGCTTTTCTCAATTCCCAACCTTTGAGGTCCAATTCGTCTGAAATCGCCAAGTCTATTTGGTCTTTTTTTTCTCCCAATGAGAGATACCAATCCAATGAACGCACATAGATAAAGCGTACATCATAATCGCTATCAGTGGACGGGAATCCCCATCCTCGACTCCCCGATTCGCTAGAAAATAAAATCGTAATATCTCGCTCTTTTTCTATCGTATCTAAGCGTTGTAATATTTGTTCAGTCATAGGTTTTAATGATTGTTTAATTTGATTTTTCCTTTATTAAAAAAATGCAATTCATCTATAAATGCATCATAAGAATCGTTGATCCAAGTCTGGTCTTTAAAGATGAAAGTCATATATCTGCCAAATAAGTTAGGGCGTTGCTTATTTTTAATTTTCTTTTTGATATATGCTTCACAAATGGTCAAATAATCTCCTTCCATTGGTGTGTACTCAAAATCAAACGCAGCATTTTCATTTAAGGCTTGGACTACATTTTGTGCAGTAAGGACTTCATTGAGTTTTTGCAAAGGCATAACGACTCTTCCCATGGCCATTTCCTCTTTTAACCCACCATATTTATCCAATTGCCAAACAAAGTGCGTTTGTAGATATTCATTCAGATCAAAGTTTTTTCGTTTCCATCTCTTACTTTCATGGATAGCTGGCTCTTGAATAGAACAAGTACAAAACTTAATATTTACTTTACTTAAACACATTTTTAATATTTGTTTTTCTTACTTTAGGAGCGAAAGGTATAGTACTTCGTCGCAATGGAAAGTCCCGCTATCCGTTCCTATGAATGCAGCCAGCGTTTTAAGCAGCCAACGCTCTTGCATTCATACCACTACTATCGGGGCTAGTTCGTTACAGTCGCAACCCATAGTAACTGAACAGTTTTAAAATTTTGAAATTAATAAGTTGTCAGAGTTTCTATTATTGACTACTTATAATCTTGAAAACGAATCACGCCAAAGTCTTCTACCGTACTTTCTGTCACAGACACATTGATTTCTCCATCATCTGGATTATCTTCTGGACGACAACTATAACTTCCACTCTCTTCTCTTTGAAGAAACCAGTCCTTTTTTTCAACATTATATTGAAAAGTAGTAGTATAATACGTTTTATAACAACCTCCATAAAACTTTTCAAAAGTGATCTTTCCATGAGCAATCTTGATACCTTGATTTGGATATCCGACTCCACCTCCACCACAATAAGAACAATCCACTATTTTATCATTGGTAGCTGCGATCCCAAATCGAGGTATATCATTGCGAAAGCCTTTACCCACCCAAAACACCACTTTTCTACATCTTGCCTCTGGTATGTCGTCTTCCTCTGTACATGGGCGTTCAATTACGACCACTACATCATCTATACCATCTTGATTAAGATCTCCATACTTATAACTCACTCCATTGTAACCTTCAAAATATTTTTCTGTAAGATACTGTAGGATAAAGAGGGTATCATATTCTATTCCTTCATCATTATTTAGAATTTCTGGATGAGTTAATGGGAAGGTATTATTTGCCCTTGAGATGTGGATAGAAGTAAGTGACACAAAAAGGACAAGAGCAAGAAATTTTAACTGTTTCATAAATCATTTTAGGGTTTTAGGGGTTTTAAGTTTTATTTTTTCGATGAGAATGGTTGAGGTATTGATTTTCATAATTCATGCACATTTTACTGGTACTAAGAAGTACTGACCCAAACCATATAGACCCGATAGTAGTGGTATTCGTGTAGAAGCGTTGGCTTCCTAAAATAAAGCCACACGAATGAGAACGGATAGCGGGAAGCCCCGTTACAACGAAGTACTTAAACGCTCTCTCCTAAAAATCCAAAAACAACTAAAAATGATCCAAAATCCTAAAGTTGATTCAAAAGTTTAAGTTTTTGTTGTTGAAACTCTTGTTCTGTAATAATGCCTTTGTCCTTCATCTCTGCTAATTTTTCCAACTTTGACATAATCTGACTGCTAATTTCTAAAGATGCTTTTTGTTCTTTATGAATTTCACTAGTAGAACGAGGTCTGGGTTTCTTGTAACCATTTTTTACAAAATCTTTATATTCTACTGTGTTTCTTAAATACACTAAATTATCATTGGCAGCGATGGCTGCTTCGTCATTGAATCCATACCTCACCGCTTTGCTCAAATGGTCATAGGCTTCTTCAGAACGTTCAAACAAAGAATAGATGCAAGCCAATCGGAAATGTACATCTTTGTCGGTCGGCTCTATCTTCAATGCTTTTTTATATTCGACAATAGCTCCATCAAAATCATACTCCTTGTATTTTTGGGCAGCCTTTTTCTTATGTGGATTCTTCTTTTTGACAGGAACCACAGACGATGATCTTCGTCCTCCTGTGGGTGGATAGCCTCTTTGCCCTTGAGTAATGCGTTTGTATTCATCTTGTTGGCGTAGCATATATTCAGAATTATGCTTGTAGTTGAATTCTTGCTCTGCCATTGTCAAATACTGAACACCTTCAAACATGGAAATCAACCAAGGAATACTGGTCCAAGAAAATAGGAAATATAGAATCCCCATTTTGAAATTCCCTAAATAAAATTTGTGTGCTCCGACACTTCCTAAAACAAAAGCTAAAACGGCAGTGATATTTTTATTCTTCATTTTGTGATTGAATGTGTATAATGTGTGATTTGAATGAACCCTTAAATATAAAATATAAGTGAGAAATTTCAAAATTGCATAATTTCTAGTTTTTATTAACACAAATAGAGGAAAATTAGTGCCATAAATCTCTTACTTCTCAACAAAAATATGAGCTTTGCGTTGATTCTATGTTATTTCTTTTGGGTTATTCACAAAAATTAACTTTCTTATTTTTGTAAGACTTGTTTTTTGACATATTTTTGCTATCATTTTACTAAAAAAATTAAAACAGAAAGAATATGAATTATCAAGATGCTTTTAAAAGACTTACCGAAGGTAATGAGCGATTTGTAGCTGATAAATTAGATGGTAAATTACAAAACAGTAATCGTCGTGATGAATTAACAGGTGGTCAAGAACCTTATGCTGTTATTTTGAGCTGTGCAGATTCAAGAGTTGTTCCTGAATTGGCTTTTGATACGGGTTTAGGTGAGTTGTTTGTTATTCGTGTAGCAGGTAATGTGGCGAATACTTCGACGATTGCGAGTATTGAATATGCAGTAGCACACTTGAAAACAGAATTAATTGTGGTATTGGGTCATGAGAGTTGTGGTGCAGTGACAGCGGCTTTGGCTGGCGGTAATAATGGCCACAATCTTAATCATCTATTGATGCATGTGATCCCTGCAAAAGAGGCTTCAGAAGATAAGTCTGTCAATGCAGTGGTGAAAAAAAATGCAGAATTGACGAAGGCAGAATTGTGTAATCGTTCTAAAATTATTAGAGGTGCAGTAGATGCTGGAAGTTTGAAGATTTTACCTGCTTACTATAACTTGGGTTCTGGTAAAGTGGACTTTTTGGAGGA
>JAHDBB010000424.1 GCA_020630635.1 Chitinophagales bacterium | reverse complement strand
AACCGTATAGCCATTGCACAAGTCTTCCAGGGTCAACACTAGGCGTTATCGTGACCATCCCGCAATTATCTGAGACGCTAACTTGTTCTTGCAACGGCAATAATTCATCACAATTAATATCGTCTAAAGAGTTAGGAAAATCATCAAAAACAGGAGCTGTATCATCAGGTAATATATTAAAGCTTTGTGTCGCTACACTAGAGTTGCCACAAGCATCGGTAGCAAGCCAACGATAAGTAACAGCATAGCCATTGCAATAGTCGGGTGTATATGGATCAACACTTGGACTTATACTCACCGCTGAACAGTTATCTGTAGCACTGAGTACCTCTTGTATAGGTAAGGCTTGATCACAAAAAATATCTGCGATACTTGAAGGAGTACTATCAAAAATCGGCGCCTCGGTATCTGCTAATACATCAAAGCTTTCGACAAGTTCTTCTTGATTGCCTGCACTATCCTCTACTGTCCAACGATAAGTAACAGTATAGCCTGAACAAATATTGGTAATGTACTCAACACTTGTTTCGACAATAACATTATTACAATTATCGGACGCCGTAAGTAGCTCTTGTGGAGGAAAAGCATCTGTACAAACTATATTGACCAAGGGGCTGGGAAGGTTATCAAACGTTGGTGCTTGGGTGTCGCTCAAGCCAAGTACTTCTATTTGATCGCTAGTACTACAACCATTATCTTCATCTGTTATCCATAAGGTATAAAGACCAGCAGTATTGACGGTCGTTTGTGAGGAGGTACTTATTTCATTCATATTTTCATCTTGCCAAGAATAAGAAACATTCATAGCAGTCGTCGTACCTTGCAAATCAACACTAGGCGTAGAGCAATCTAAATTGCCACTGGAATTGATGGAGATGGAAGGAATAGTAATATTTTGAGTAACGACCACTTCATCTATACCAATACAATCGTTTTCAGTATTCATGACTTCTATCGTGTAGGTATCGGGTGAAGCGACAGATATAGTTTCATCAGTACCAATGATATTTCCATTACTATCTTTCCATGTATAAATGATATTAGCTCCTAAATCAGATGCAGAGCCATCCAAGGTAGCTGATGAAAAAGAACAAGTCAGTTCAGTATCTGGTCCCGCTTCTGCTACGGGTAATTCATCATTTCTAATAATTTCTATCTGATCAGTATTATTACATCCAGTATCTTCATCTGTTATGACTAAGGTATAAAACCCTGCTGAATTGATAGTCGTTTGTGGGGAGGTACTTATTTCATTCATATTTTCATCTCTCCAAGAATAAGAGGCGTTCATAGCACTCGTATTAGCTTGTAAATCAACACTACTGTTAGAACAATCTAAATCACTACTAGAATTAATGGAGATGAATGGTGGGGGATTAAAGGTCAAGTTAACGATTACTTCTTGATCGCAACCATTTGTGGCACCTCCTACTATTGTTTCTATGCCACTAGAGTTTGTTTCATTATAAGTTGTTCCGTTTATATCTATACTATAACCATCGCCTTCGCAACCATTATAGGTTTCAGTATCTGTTTGTAAAGCACTAGAATTGAGGTCAATCATCGTTGATTGTTCACAGCCATTGTTGTCAGTGACAGTAACACTATACGTTCCCGCTAATAATCCAATTGGATCTTCTATGCTATCTAATAAATCATCTGACCAGTCATAATCGTATGGAGCGGTGCCGCCTGTTACATCTAGATCAATTGCTCCTGTCGAGTTTCCAAAACATAAAATATCTGTTCCTGTAATATTTAAAGTCATATCGCAATCAGGTCCTGTGATTGTAAAATCACAAGTATCTTCACAGCCATTGGTATCCATTACTGTTACATTATAAGTGCCAATGACTAAATCAGAAATTTCAAACAATCCTGTATTGTTGGAAGTATTCGACCCATTCGATGGACCCGTCCAGTCGATAGTGTAACTGCTTGTTCCACCATTAATCATAACTGCTCCAATTCCATCTGCTCCACCTGTTACAGTTACTGCACTCCCTTCTGTACAATTCATCATCAACTCATTTGGTTCATCTATTGTAATCGATGTAATATCTTCACAACCATTGACATCTGTGACGGTAACAGTATAAGTACCACCAGATAATCCACTTGGATCTTCTGTTCCATCAAGTGTATCATCTGACCAATCAAAATCGTATGGATCAGTGCCACCTGTTACAATTAAGTCAATTGCTCCTGATGCGGCTCCAAAACATATATTATCTATTTCTATTGTTCCTGTTTGTATAAGAGATGGTTCATCTATTGTAATCGATGTAATATCTTCACAGCCATTGACATCTGTGACGGTAACAGTATAAGTACCACCAGATAATCCACTTGGATCTTCTGTTCCATCAAGTGTATCATCTGACCAGTCAAATTCGTATGGGGGTGTACCATTCGATACTGATAAGTCAATTGTTATTGTAGATTCTCCAAAACATAAAACATCTGTTCCTGCAATATTTAAAGTCATATTGCAATCAGGTTCTACAATTCCTGCACAAGAGCAATCATTTTGAATAATATCTGTTGTAGTGGAAGCATTACTGTCGTTGCAAGATGCACCGTATTGTTCTGCTTCAGAACCATTATCTGTCATGCAAAATTGATCAAAATCACCTTGCCATGGGAGAAGTGGGTTGTTTGAGAAATCTTTGTTTGGAACATTACATAGGTTTAGTAAATTTGGATCGAAGCAGCCACTCAGTTGGTTGTCATTAAGCCAAAGTATTGTTAAATCAGGTAGAGAGCCCAATTCAGAAGGAATAAAACCAGATAAAGAATTATTAGAAAGAACTAGAGATTCTAAACTTAAAAGAGAACTCAATTCAGAAGGAATAAAACCAGTCAAAGAATTATTAGAAAGAACTAGGGCATATAAATTAGAAAGATTAGCTAATTCAATAGGAATAGAACCAGTCAAAGAGTTTCCATCTAGATAAAGTATATGTAAATCAGAAAGAGTACCTAATTCAGAAGGAATAGGTCCATTTAGATTATTACCTGTAGTATAAAAAAATGAACAATTATCAACTCCGTCTAAATCTAGACAGTGTACACATCCATCGGAATTAGTATTGACACCATACCAATCACTAATAGTTTGTCCAGGCACTAACCAATTCATATCATTTGTCCAATTAACACCATTCGTAGCATTATATAAAGCAACTAGAGCAAGCGAATCTGATAATGGATTACAAGAAGAAATATGAACCTCACTATTTATGAATTCTCCATCTATTATTTCTGCACCATTCCCAATATCAGTTGTAACTTCTGCATTTGTAATTTGAAAGAGTGTAGTAGAGCCTAGTGAATTAATAACAGTAAAGTGTACAGTAAATAATAGGTCATCAGGAGCGTTAACCCCTGAAACGGCAAAATCAAACCAAGAAACATTGATTTGTCCAGCAGAAATTGTAGGTGGAGTAGCCATACTACTAGTAGCAGAAAAATCTGGAACCTGATCAGTAACATCAGAAAGAGAGTTAAACTCTAATACCGCTGGATCATAAGTTAATCTGAATTCCATACTTACTATATTTGTAAATCCCGAATAATATACATCAACTGAAATTTGGTCACCAATCATTACACTAGGAGGATCAACATCAAGAGAAACTGTAAGTTGGGAGAAGCTGAAAGAATTAAAGAATATTAGAAATATAAAAACTAAATTATGTCTTACTAAGTATTGATTTCTATCAACGTGTGGAATTATAGTTTTTTGTAGGTGGTGGTTATACAATATTCCTTTAGGGTAAAAAAGCCTCATTATGTTTAGATGATTGGTGAAACGGGATAGCTACTTGTTGCTACAATATTGTTGTATCGAAAATTGGGATATGGTTTATTGTATTATTATAGTAAACGAGTAGCTATAAATTTTTCTAAAGCTAAGATACGAAACTATTTTGTTGTAGAAGTATAGTTGCTATCTTTTTTACAAATAAGTATTTGCTATATTACCTAGCGTTTTATTGTAATAGCCCCATAGCGAAACTTCTTCTCTGCTATATCTAATTTTGCTTCATAGTAGTAGGTTGCTTCTGGCAATATTTTTCCGTTAGCACCTTGACCGCCCCAATTGTTTTGGTAAGGTTTTGCGGTGAAGACAGCAGAGCCCCATCGGTTGAAAATGATGACTTGATTGTCGGGATAGTTTTGGATATCGTCGATGATGAATACATCGTTTAGTCCGTCTTGATTGTATGGTGTTAGAATGACCGTTTCATCTTGCCCAATTAGTTTTTTTATAAATAGAGTCACGGCCGCTTGATCGCAAAGTGAGGTACAATAGCTATTACAAATTTGGTAGCTAAAGTAAACAGCACTAGGCGTGTTGCTACTTGGTGTAAAGGTGAATTGTCCATCACCTTCGTTAATGAGTTCGCCATACTCAGGAGCTTCGATGATATTGATTTCCCAATCACCCAATCCAGAAAGTTCGTCATTGTCGGTGACATTGAAGGTTTTAAATTCTTCTGATGATTCGATGGTGTAAGCATCGTTCTCGGTGATAGGACGAATAGGTTCGTAAATGACTTGAATCGTGTCGCTATCAAAGGCAGAGCATTCCGAAGTAGAGAGCGTCCAAATAAATTCATTGAGCCCTTGTTCCAGTCCGAAAGCCGTAGTACTTGGAGTGGTATTGTCTTCTAGTTCTGCGATGCCAAGGCTTGTCCATTCGCCAATCGTATTGGGAGGAAGATAGGCGATTAAGTTTGCTTCTGCATTTTCGCAAACGATTTGGTTTTCGCCAGCATAAGCGTAGCCAAAGGTTTCTGCATCTGCGACCGTTAAGTCGAGCATGACGATACTATCACAACCAATACTATTGGTCAAGGTCGTTATAAACTCTCCTGTTGATGTATAATTGCTCGAACCAATAGTGTAACTTTCTCCATCACAAATAGAGGCATCTAGTTCTGTTGGAACTGTAGCACATGGCAAGACGTTGAGCGTTTGAGTTGCTACATCTGTATTGCCACAATCATCCGAAATTATCCAACGATAGGTGACAGTATAACCATTGCACAAGTCTTCCACATAAGGATCAATACTAGGGGTGATATTGACTACACCACAATTATCAGAGACCGTTACTTGTTCTTGCAAAGGCAATAATTCATCACAACTAATATCAGCTAATGTACTAGGA
The DNA here is from genome assembly GCA_020630635.1 of Chitinophagales bacterium. Lineage (GTDB taxonomy): Bacteria > Bacteroidota > Bacteroidia > Chitinophagales > UBA2359 > JAHDBB01. The sequence goes on along the minus strand of JAHDBB010000424.1, from coordinate 679 downwards.
AATACATCAAAAACAGGAGCCGTATCATCGGGTAATACATTAAAGCTTTGTGTCGCTATACTTGAGTTACCACAAGCATCGGTAGCAAGCCAACGATAGGTGACACTATAGCCATTACAAACATCTTCCACATAAGCATCTACACTTGGAGTAATCGTAACCATCGAGCAATTATCAGTTGCTGTGAGTACTTCTTGTGTAGGGAAAGATTGATCGCAAGAAATATCCGAAATGCTAGTCGGGGCGCTATCGAAAACAGGCGCTTCTGTATCCGCTAAAACATCAAAGCTTATCGTCTCTTCAGCTTCATTACCTGCATTATCTTCGACTGTCCAACGATAGGTAACGGTATAGCCTGCACAAATATCTTCTGTAAAATCAATACTCGTTTCGACGCTTACATTATCACAATCATCAGATGCTGTAAGTGTTTCTTGTGGGGGTAGATTGTCTTCACAATTAATTGCTGAAATGGGGCTAGGTAGATTGTCGAAGGTAGGTGCTTGGGTATCGTCTATTGCTTGCACTTCTATTTGCTCACTTGTACTACAAGCATTGTCTTCATTTGTTATCCATAAAGTATAAGTGCCAGCAGTTGTGATAGTCGTTTGTGCTATGGTGCTAATTTCATTCATGTTTTCATCTCGCCAAGAATAAGAAACATTCATGGCAGTGGTAT
>JAHDBB010000423.1 GCA_020630635.1 Chitinophagales bacterium | reverse complement strand
CTTCTGTCACGCTGTGTTGAGGTTTCTCTAAGCCATAGTCTTCATATTTTCCCAACTGTAAACGAATTGCTAAGTTATCTAAAGTCTTTTTAATGAATTGGGGTAAAAATAAGGTTCCTTCATTGAAAGAGTCGGTGGGTTTTCCTAAGAAAAATTTGGGTAAAATGTATTGGGGAGTACGAATACTGATGGCAACAAAATCGGCTTTTCGGCTGATTTCTACCGCACAATCACAACCCGAATTTCCAGCACCAACGACTAAAACCCGTTTTCCTTCAAAGCCTTGATTGTTTTTAAAGCTATGAGAGTGCATATACTCGCCTGTAAAGTCGTCTTTGAAGGCTGGATGTCTTGGAACGGAATGATGTCCATTGGCAATTAATACATAATCAAATATCTCTTGTTCGCCTGAAGCCAGCTCAATGTTCCATTGTTCATTTTTTAGCTTTTGGATATTTTTTACTTGGGTGTTGAAACGAATGAAAGGCTCTAAATTAAAATGCTTGGTGTAGGATTCAAAATAGGCTAAAACTTGTCGATGGGAAGGATAATCGGGATAGTTGTCTGGCATCGGAAAATCCACATACTCTGACATTTTTTTGGAGCTAATAATGTGGGTCGTCTCACAAACGCTGGAATGAGATACTTCGGCTGTATATGCCCAATTCCCTCCGATGTGTCCGTTTTGTTCAAAGCAGACCACTTCTTTGACTCCTGCTTGTAATAGGTTTTTGATAGCAGTAAGTCCTGAACAACCTGCGCCTATGACGGCTACTTTGGGAGCATGTTTTTTCATGAGCAAGTTCTTTGTAGATTAAACCATCTAGTTTACAAAATTGGCTTCTAACTTCCGATAATGTCCCCAGCCTTTTTCTGTCAAATGTGGTAAAACCAAATTCCACATGGCTTTACGAGCATCTTTGTAAAAATCTTCTGTCTCTTTTCCTCGAACGATGGATTGATACAACCAAAAAGATAAAATCATCCAAACAGAATGGGCTAAATCTTCATAAAATCCTTCTTGTGGTTCTTTTTTCATATTACCTGAACCCACCGAATAATCAATAATGGCTTTGATATAATGAATCTGTGACTCAATGTGTGTTTGATGCATTTTAGCAAGAGTAGGATGCATACGAACGATCTCTAAAATATCTAGATAGAAAAAACGATACTTTTGATACAATTTCATTAGAGGGATCAATTGCTCATGAACCATTGTAATGGAGGGTATCAATTGAACACCTGAAAGCAACTGATGGCGTGATTCTATGATGGCTTCATAGATTTTGGTCAGCAATAAGTCTTTGCTTTTGAAATGATAGGTCAAATTTCCTGGACTGATCCCTACCTTTTGAGCTATATCACGCATACTTACATGAACATAGCCTTTTTGGTTGAAAAGACTCAAGGCTGCTTCCAAAATATGTTGCTTGGTAGATTTAGACATGCTATTCTAAAAATTTACCCTAAAATTAGTACAAGTTTTCTAATTTTTCCAATATAACCCATAAAAAATCCCGTCAAGTCCTGAAAACCTAACGGGATCGATTGTAATAAGTAGTTGATTTTTAATTATTTCGTAGCATCCAAGCATCTGGTTTTACATATTGTCGGATGGTTTCTAACTTGGATTCTGCTTCCCTTTCATTATTGGACAAAAAGACCGTCGTCTTATAAGTGCCTCCACTATTGACAACATAAGGAGTACCATTTTGAGTAGGCATCTGTCGAACATAATTTAAGGCATTCGTTTTTTCAGAAAAAGCATTCAAAATGGCATAATAGCCTTTTGGTAAATCATACTTTGAATAGATCGCTCCTGTATCGTGGTTTGTATGCGAGGAGGTTATGTTGTGATTTACGCTGGAATGGGTAGAAGCATCCGTTGTGGTAGCAGCGACAGAATGAGCATCGCTGGTGTAGGAATCTGTTTCGTTGGATGTATGTGTATCATCATAAAAAGATGCTGTATCATTCCCTTCATCTTCTGTCGAACTATTTTCGGCGTAAGTTGTTCCACTCGAAGACTCATCTTCTAAGGATTCATAAGGAGAACTTGAATAGTAATCGACTTCTTCTTTTAATTCTTCTGTTCTGGTATCTGTATATGAATCATCTGTATCAGAAGTTGCTGCAATGCTATTGTTTTCACCTTGATTTTTAGCAACCTCTGTGGTTGATGCAACTGTCGCTCTATCTTTGATTTTGAAGTGATAGAACAAGTAACCTGCACTCAAAAGTAGTAATAAGGCAAGGGGAATAATCCACATAAAGTGATTAAAACTTTCTTCATCATCAAAGTATTCTTCCTCCTCTTGATATTCTTGTTCTTGTGCTTGATGTTCTTGTTGATATCGAGCTTCTCTTTCCTCTATAGGATTAGGAGGCGTATAAGTAGAAGTTGTTTGTTGAGAGGTCTGATAGTATGACTGTTGTTGGGGAGCATAAGGACTCTCTGAATAGTTCATAGCAAGTTTTTTTTTATAAACAAAAGGCTAGCTTTTTTTACGTAAATCCTTGTTGAAAGTTTCTTTTTAGAGTAACGGGCGACAAGTGACTCATGACTTTCTGTTGCTATTTTTAGAGTTGAGGGATTTAAAATGCAGGTAAAAAGAAGTAGAGACCTTTCCCAACTAGCCCCGATAGTAGTGGTATGGCTGCGTTGTGTGTTGGCGTGGGTTGTGGCAAGGCAGTAGCCATAAGAACGGATAGCGGGACTTTCCTGCACGACGAAGTACCGCAACCTTCGCTCCTAAAAAGAAAAAAGAAAGGCTTTATAAGTAGGATACCGTGATTTTTTTATATTTTTATCAGCAAATACCGTATCAATTTTACAAAAGTGGTGTCTTAAAGCTATAAAATAAAGCATTTTTGAAGAAAAAGTAGCAAAACCTCTCTATCCTACGTACTTTTGTGAGAAAAATTACGTCATATAAATGCGATTTGCTAACGTTAGAACACTTGTTCAATGAACCAACAAGACAACTTTGAGAAATACGTAGATGAATATCTAAATAGTCTGCTCCACGATGAAGAAGTAAAAGAAATGGAACATCGTTTGGAGACAGACCCCGACTTTGCACGACAATTTGGCATCGAAATACAAGGACCTGTTGACCATCATTTTCAAAATAAATCCTTCGAGGACTTCTTTAGAAATTATGAAATTGATTATGATTCTCAACTTCGTAATCAGAAGAAACTGAGACGATTATGGATTACTTTTGTATTGGCAACCTCCTTCCTCATTGTCGTATTGGTGGGTTATACTATTTTTGTAGGAGATAGCAAATCTGATATGCTTTTTGCTCAACACTTTGAACAGTATGAACAGCCCAATGCGGCAGAAATTCACGCCGATGCCAATTTATTGTTACCTTTTGAGTTTTACAAGATAAAGGACTATGATCGCACCATCAAGGAGTTAGAGCAGCTTTATTCGGCAGCCTTGTATGAACAAAAGTATCTGTTAGAATTTTATCTAGGACTGTCCTATCTAGGAAAGAAAAATCCAGATTTAGAAAAGGCAGAGATGTATTTTAGTAAAGTCAAAAGTACCAATAATCTGTATCAACAAGATGCTCATTGGTATTTAGCTCTCACCAATTTAAAGGCTGAAAATCTCTCAGAGGCAAAAGCTCGACTCAATGCAATTGCTAAAGATGGTGAACATTGTTACCAAAATCAGGCAATGGAGCTGTTGGAAGATATGAAATGATGTTGTTTTTAGTGACGAGTGAGTGATTGGTGACTTTTCGGTTCATTTTCTACAGGTTGGGATGACGGGACGTTTCTGCTCATTATCTGAAATCCTATGAATTACGAAAAAATCTTATAATCCTATTCATCTTTTAGGTGTTATTCTTTGACAAATAGATGGAAAATGAAACTTGTTCAAAATGAGCGAGTGACAACGAGTGAACTTTTGGAGAACGTTTCCTTTTCTCTAAGCATCTATTTGGACAAAGAATCTTTTAGAGAAGAGAACGGTTATTACTCTTTCATCGTGACGGGTCTCCCCGCTGTCCGTTCTTATCGCCTTTGCCAACACCACAATCCACGCCAACGCTTTTAAAGTCGATACCACTACCATCGGGTCTAGATCGTTATGGATATAACTTTTAGTACCAGATTTACTTTTTAGGATGATAAAATTTCATAGCAATGGGCATAAATTTCGTCAAATCCTGAATGCGTGTTTCGTGACTTGGATGTGTACTCAAAAACGGTGGTACTTCTTTACCTTTTCCTCCTGTCTCTTTCTTCATTCGCTGCCAAAACTTGGTTGCTTCCTTTGGATTATATCCTGCCATTGCCATAAAAACCAAGCCCATCTTATCTGCCTCTGACTCATGTTTTCTTGAAAACTTTAGCATTCCAACTGTTGAACTCAATCCATATGCCTGATTAAATAAATCCTGTGTTTCTTTTGGTCTATTCTGCATCGCAATTGCCAAGCCAAGACCGCCTAATTGTGCAGCGAGTCCTTGACTCATTCGTTCATTTCCATGACGAGCGATAGCGTGTGCTACCTCATGTCCCATCACAACTGCCAGACCTGTTTCTGTTTTAGTAATTGGCAATATTCCTGTATAAAAGACCACCTTACCGCCTGGCATTGCCCAAGCATTGGCTGCTTTATCATCCACTAGATTGAACTCCCAGCTAAAGTTTTTGACTCGCTTGATCTTCTTTTTCATACGAAGATAAGACGTAGCAGCTTCCGCAATACGATTCCCCACCCTTTTCACCATTTGAGCATCTTTGCCTGCTTTTACCACTTTGTTTTGAGAAAGGAAGTCCTTATAACTAGTCAAACTCATAGAAACCATTGTGCTTTCTGGCAATAGATTGACTTGACGACGATTGGTAACAGGTACTTTGCTACAAGCACTGATCATGATGGTTAATAATACAACAAGCGCAATGAGACGATTTTTCATTTTATATAAACTTTAAAGTATTAAGGAATCAAACGGTTCTATTGAGTTTTGGACAAGGCAAAAGGTCAAAAGTAAAACTACTTTTATAAACAACGGATAAAAGTACTGAAATTCGTACAATAGGAAAGAAATTAATGGAAAAAATTCTGTGCTACTTATATTTTCTCCACTTTCCTTATCTTTGCCCACCATTACTAAACCAAAATATATATGAGACACAAAATCGTAGCGGGTAACTGGAAAATGAATATGACCGCTAAAGAAGGACGCAAACTGGTCAAAGACTTGGCTAAAGGTATTGAAGCGTGGGGAAAAATCCGTAAAAATACCAAAGTTATTGTGAGTCCGACAGCTCCTTATCTCTCCCTTATTCTAAAAAGTATTCCCAAAGAGATGCGAGATTTTTTTGAAGTGGCTGCTCAAAATTGTCATTTTGAAAACAAAGGTGCGTTTACGGGTGAAATTGCGCCTGCTATGCTTCAAGATATTGGCTGTGATCGGGTCATTTTGGGACACTCTGAAAGACGTAAATACTTTGGGGAAACAGATGCTTTGATTGCTAAAAAAATAGACCAAGCTCTTGCCAATGAACTAGGTGTTATCTATTGTTGTGGGGAAGTCATCGAAGAACGACAAGCCAATTGTCATTTTGAAGTGGTCAGCCAACAGGTAAAACAAGCCTTATTTCATTTAGACAAAAAGGCGATGGAAAATATCGTCATTGCTTATGAGCCTGTTTGGGCGATTGGAACAGGACATACGGCGACTCCTGAACAAGCGGAAGAAATGCATGCACACATCCGAAGCCTCTTAGCCGAGCAATATTCTAGCCGACTTGCCAACAATATTTCGATTTTATATGGGGGAAGTGTAAAACCTGCCAATGCGAAGGACTTGTTTTCTCAAAAAAATGTAGATGGTGG
>JAHDBB010000422.1:2868-5879 GCA_020630635.1 Chitinophagales bacterium | reverse complement strand
TCAAATTTCCCGAACCACAAACGTTGAGACCTTGCAAAAATAGCCCTGATAGCAGTGGTATTGCTGCCTGAAGCCAAGCCCAGATACAAGGCACTTTGAAAGTGCCTTGTATCTCACAAGCCGCAGCAATAAGAACGAATAGCAGGACTCCCCCTCTACGACGAAGCTCCCAAAAGTTCGCTCCTAAAAAAATACAACCCAAACCGCATTTATAACACATCATTCACCATTCTTAACTCCTTGCGCTCCTAAACAAAACCAATCTGAACCACATTCATCATTCATCATTCATCATTCATCATTCATCACTCATAATTTACCATTCACTATTCACCATTATTAGCTTCACTCCTCATTTTTTCCTAATTTTGCAGTGCTTATATAAAAATCAAAAGCACGCATCATGAAAAAACATCTACTCCTCCTTTTTTGCTGTCTATGGATATTGGGTTGTAAAACCGACCCTAAAACCGCCAGTGACAAAGGAAATACAACCGATAAAAAAATCTTTCGATACAACCAGCCTTCTGCCGTCAATTCATTAGACCCCGCTTTTTCCAAAGACCAAGCGACCATGTGGATTGCCAACCAGATTTTTAACGGATTGGTACAAATCGACAAAGACCTCAATATCAAACCTTGTATCGCTAAACGCTGGCAAATTAGCGACGATGGATTGACCTATACTTTTGAGTTGCGAGACGACATATATTTTCATCAACACGAGCTTTTTACTGATGAAAATGACAGAAAACTAACAGCCCACGATGTCGCTTATAGTTTCAATCGCATCATCGACCCCAAAGTAGCTTCGCCTGGAGCTTGGATTTTCAATGACAAAGTTGCCGAAAATGAGCCTTTTAAGGCATTAGACAATCATACCTTCCAGCTAAAACTTCGCAAACCCTTCCGCCCCACTTTAGGCATTTTATCACTCCAATATTGTTCGGTTGTTTCCCAAAAAATTGCAGAGCATTATGGCAAAGAGTTTAGAAGTAATCCTGTAGGAAGCGGACCATTTCAGTACAAACATTGGAAGGAAGGAGACGCACTTATTTTGGTCAAAAATCCTAACTATTGGGAAAAAACGCAACAGGGACAAACGCTACCATATTTGGATGGTGTGAGGGTCAGTTTCAACGAAAACAAACAAGCGGCTTACTTACAATTTATGCAAGACAAGTTAGACTTTATTTCTGGTATTGATCCATCCTTCAAAGACGACTTACTCACTACAGAAGGAACTTTAAAAGCCGATTTACAAGATAAAATCAAGCTGCAAAAATCCCCCTATCTCAATTCGGAGTACTTAGGTTTTTTGATGGATGCAGAAAAAAATCCAGCGTTGAAGGATAAACGTGTTCGACAAGCCATCAATTATGGATTTGATCGAGCCAAAATGATTAAGTTTTTACGCAACAATATCGGTGTTCCAGCAACTGCGGGTTTTATTCCCAAAGGTTTGCCTTCCTTCAATCCACAGGCTGTCAAAGGCTATACCTATGATCCTCAAAAAGCTCGAAACTTATTAAAAGAAGCAGGTTATACTGCCCAAAATCCCTTGCCAGAGATTTTATTAGAAACCACCAACTCTTATTTAGATTTGTGTACTTATATACAAAAGCAATTGGAGGAAATAGGGATCAAATTGCGTTTGGAGTTATTGCCATCGGCTAGCTTGCGAGAAAAAATGTCCAAAAGCCAAACTTCCTTCTTTAGAGCGTCTTGGATTGCGGATTATCCCGATGCCGAAAGTTTTCTAACCATTTTGTATGGAAACTACCCAGCTCCACCCAATTATACCAGATTTAAAAATTCGGAGTATGATGCTTTGTATCAAAAAGCTCTATTGGAAAATAATGATGCCAAAAGATATGACTTATATCAACAAATGGATAGGATACTAATTGAAGAGGCTCCTATTGTTCCATTGTACTATGATGAGGTGTTGAGATTCACGCAAAATGAGGTGGAAGGGCTTGAAAATAACGCCATGAATTTGCTAATCTTAAAAAATGTAAATATTCGTAAAAAATAATTTTGTTCTTTTAAATTTACAAACTCACAACTTATTTATATCTTTAGTTCGTTTATAATACAAGTCTATATTCCATCAAATACTTCACATAATAAAAACCATATACATTACAAATATTTTAAATAAAACTGAATTTAAATTCATTTTTTATTTACTTTTCTTGGAATAGAGACTATTTTTGCAAAATAAGGCAAGGAAGAGGTCACTGTTCCCATTATAGTCACTCCCCACATACCTCTCTCCTTGCTTATTTTCCTACAATTGTTCCTGTCCAAATGGACATATCTATTAGGAATGATTTCTTTATATAAATCAAATTCACATATTATAGTCAATACCTGTAAAAAGTTGGATTTCTAGCTAAAAATGTGTATCTTGTTCGGTCAAACAAGAGTTAGCCAAAGGAAGTTATTTTCTCATAAAATGAGGCTCACAATGATGTGAAAGTAGGGTGGAAGCAAGCTATGTAATCTTCATTATTAAGAAAATCTTACATAACTCTGGCAAAATATGAATTTTGATTGTTCTATAAAAAGGACTTTCAACATTATTTTATCTCTAATATAAATACATTTAAATAAGTAACTAATTTTTTCACCTTTATTCCTTATCTATTTACAAACTTAGACAGTTCCATCAAGCCAATCAGCTTTACTACTTACTTCAAAATGTCTAAGTTACTCCTTTTAACATTGAATAGCTTTGAAATCTTAAAAATTGATTTTTTTAGGAGCGAAAGGTCTGTCTTTCATCGTTACGGAAAGTCCCGCTATCCGTTCTTATTCGTGTGGCTTTGTTTTAGGTAGCCAACGCTTCACACGAATACCACTACTATCGGGGCTAGTTTTGAAAGAACACAACGTTCCACAAACTGAACCGCTTTAGAATTTAGGATTTTGATCTTAGAATTTAATCCATTCGGGGCTAGTTTTGAAAGAACACAACGTTCCACAAACTGAACCGCTTTAGAATT
>JAHDBB010000422.1:0-2768 GCA_020630635.1 Chitinophagales bacterium | reverse complement strand
TAGGATTTTGATCTTAGAATTTAATCCATTCGGGGCTAGTTCGTTGAGGATAGAACCGATGGTAACTGAACTGTATTGGTGGCAGAAATCACATAAAAACTGAATGTCACCAGTCACTCATCACCAATCACTCGTCACCAGTCACCAGTCACCAGTCACCAGTCACCAGTCACCAGTCACCAGTCACCAAAACCTCTTTTAATCCAAAAAATTCAACTATCCTACTTTTCAACGCTATCTTTGCCAGGAATAACTTAAATTAAATCATTTTGAAACACTACGCCCACATCATTTTACCTTTAGCCCTTGCGATGGAATACACTTACGAAATTCCTGAAGATTTATTAAATGAAGTCGTTGTCGGCAAACGAGTCGAAGTACAGTTTGGGTCTAAACGTATTTACGCAGGCATTGTTCACCGCACTTTCCAACAAGAACCACCCGAATATCCCGTCAAACCCATCGTCCATGTCATAGATGAGCAACCCATTTTACTCCCTATGCATTTCAAAATTTGGGAATGGATGAGAGACTACTATATGTGTAGTATGGGAGAGATTATGACCGCAGCGATGCCCAAAGCTATGAAGCTCTCCAGCGAAACCAAAGTATTACTCAATCCCAACTTTGACCAAGATTATTCGCAATTAGAAGACGATGAGTATTTAGTAGCAGAAGCTTTAGAGGCGCAAGAAGAATTGAGCATGGCAGAAGTCAAAAAAATCGTTGATAGAAAAAATATTTACTACATCATCAAATCATTAATTGATAAAAGCGTCATCATCTTAGAAGAAGAACTCAAAGAACTTTATCAACCCAAGATGGAAGCGTTTGTCGCTCTAAATGACGAATACAAAGTACCAGAAAATCAAGAAAAACTGTTTGAACAGCTAGAGAAGAAAGCGCCCAAACAATGGAGGGTTTTATTGGCTTATCTCTCCATTGGTCACAACAAAAAATCTGTATCTCAAAAGGCTCTCGTCAAAAAAGCAGAAGTTGCCTCTTCTATCGTAAATTCAATGGTCAAAAAAGGCATCTTTTCCAAAAAACAAGAAGCAGTTGATCGAATCATCGAAAACTATCAAGGCACTTTCATTGACTATCAACTCACCCCCAAACAAGAACAAGCCTTACAAAAAGTCAAAAAACTTCACGAGGAAAAAAACGTCGTTCTTTTACATGGAGTCACTTCTAGTGGAAAAACCCAGATTTATATCAAACTCATTCAAGATCAAATCAAAGAAGGAAAAAACGTTTTATACCTCCTTCCCGAAATCGCTTTGACAGGACAAATGATCCAGCGTTTACGCAAGGTTTTTGGCAAAGATGTCGGCATTTATCACTCCAAATTCAATCCCCAAGAAAGGGTCGAAATCTGGCGAAAAGTCCTCAAAAATCAATACAAAGTGATCGTGGGCGTACGTTCTTCCCTCTTTCTCCCTTTACAAAACTTGGGCTTAATCATTGTGGACGAAGAACATGATCCTTCCTACAAACAACAAGACCCTGCTCCTCGTTACAATGCAAGAGACACCGCCATCACAATGGCACATTTCCAAAAAGCAAAGGTCATCTTAGGTTCTGCGACTCCTTCCCTAGAGAGCTACTTCAACACCCTACAAAAAAAGTACGGCTTAGTGCATTTAGGGGAACGTTACGGCAACAGCCAATCACCCGACATCCAAATCGTCAATGTCACAGAAGAGGCTAAACGCAAGCGAATGAAGTCGCATTTTTCTCAAACCCTATTAGATGCGATTCAAAGTTCTTTAGACAAAGAAGAACAGATTATTTTATTCAAAAATAGACGGGGACATTCTACCTTTTTACGTTGCGGAAGCTGCGGTTTTAAGCCTAAATGCATTCGTTGCGATGTAAACTTAACCTATCATCAATATGCGGATTTACTAAAATGCCACTACTGTGACTACCAGCGCAAGTTTTCAACGACTTGTAATGATTGTGGAGATGACAAGCTAAAACTGAATGGCTTTGGAACCGAAAAAATAGAAGATGAATTAAAGATTTATTTTCCTGACATTCAGATTACCCGAATGGATTTAGAGACGACTCGAAGCAAATTGGGTTATCAAAAAATCATCAACTCTTTTGAAGAAAAAGGCATTGATATTTTAGTAGGAACACAGATGGTCACCAAAGGTTTAGACTTTGCCAATGTCGGATTGGTTGGGGTTTTGAGTGCCGATACGCTTTTAAGTTTTCCCGATTTTCGAGCCTCCGAACGAGCTTTTCAATTGATGCTGCAAGTTAGCGGACGTACAGGAAGACGAGAGAAAAAAGGTAAAGTTCTCATACAATCGACTACCGATGAACATCCCATTTTCAATTTTATTATCAATGAAAGCTACATGGCTTTTTATCAATACGAAAGCCCTGAACGCAAACAATGGCTTTTCCCGCCTTTTATCCGTCTCGTCAAGATCACCCTCAAACACCGAGATAAAGAAAAACTCAATCGGGCGGCTTATGCTTATGCCAAGCACTTAGAAAGGATTCTACCACAACGTATTTCGGGTCCTACTGTTCCGATGGTTTCCATGATTCGCAACTACCACATCCGACAAATTATGGTCAAACTTCCCCGTCAAGGCAAGTTTATCAAAGAAGGCAAACAGCGTATTAGAGAAGTAGAAGCCTTGCTCAAACAAAATGCCGACTATCGCTCGATGATTGTACAATTGGATGTTGATCCTTACTAAGTACACTGTCAATTAAGTTTCTTCCTATTTTTGAATCATCCTTATCTG
>JAHDBB010000421.1 GCA_020630635.1 Chitinophagales bacterium | reverse complement strand
TTTTTAGGAGAGAATGGACATGGCTTCGTCGAGCAGCATGGGCCCGCTATCCGCTCTTATAAATGCAGCCAATCTTCTACCGCAAGTCTTTTCGACTTGTGGTTCCAATCCATTGCATTTATACCGCTACTATCGGGTCTAGATCGTTGACGCAAGAACCTTTGATATAAGGGACGACTGTTCAGTTTCTACATGTTGGGACGATGTGACATAAGGGGACGCTTTTTTTATAACTGACTCAAATTATCTTAGATGAAAAACGTCCCAAAAACCAAGAACAGAACCGAAAACGTCCCGTCGTCCCAAAAACCAAGAAACGAACCGCAAAACGTCCCATCGTCCCCAAACCAAGAACAGAACCGAAAAGTCACTCATCACCAGTCACTCGTCACCAGTCACTCGTCACCAGTCACTCATCACCAGTCACTCATCACCAGTCACTCATCACCAGTCACTCGTCACCAGTCACTCAAAAAAACAACCAAATGAGCAAACATAAACATACCCGTCGAAAATTTTTAGGTCATGTCATGGCGGGCTGTGCCTCTTTAGGCGTAACCACCCTATTTTCAGGCATCACCAATATGGGGTTAATCAATGCAGCCGCAGTTGCCAACCGTCCACTCATCACCCCACCCAATAATTATAAAGCACTCGTCTGTATACTTTTAGGAGGCGGCAACGACAGTTACAATATGTTGGTTCCAAGAGGAACAAGTGAATACAATGAATACGCAACATCAAGGACCAACTTAGCCCTACCACAAGCCGACCTACTCCCCATCAACCCCATCACATCCGATGGCAAACAATACGGTTTACACCCCAGTTTAACCAATATCCAAAACCTTTTTGAAACAGGAAAAGCAGCCTTTATCGCCAACATAGGATCGTTGGTGCGCCCCACTACCTTGACCGATTTTCAAAACGACAACGATTTGCCATTAGGACTTTTTTCTCACTCTGATCAAAAGCAACACTGGCAAACATCGGTACCACAAGATAGAAGTGCTTTGGGTTGGGGAGGACGATTAGCCGACATCCTCTACACCAACAATGCCAACCAAGATATTTCGATGAATATCTCATTAAGCGGCATCAACTTATTTCAAAAAGGAAACATCGTACAAGAATATGCCATTGAAAGGACAGGGACAGGAAGTGTGATGATTAATGGCTCCACCAATACCAACTTTTACAACACCCTCAAACGAGAAACCCTTGATAATATCTTAGATCAAAATTATCAGAACATCCTTCAAACGGCTTATTCCAACACCATCGGCAATTCCAAAAACAATTCTATTCAATTTGGAGCAGCCATCGCCAGTGGGACACCGATTACTACTACTTTTGGAGATGATAATTTCTCTGAAAGAATGAATATGGTCGCCAAAACCATCGCAGCAAAAGATATATTAGGAGTAAGCAATCAAACATTTTTTGTCGAATTGGGTGGGTTTGATACCCACGATACTTTTTTGATAGACCATGCAGCCTTGATGACTAACTTAGATAGTGCGTTGACCTCTTTTTACAATGCCATGGTTGAGTTAGGTTTAGAAAACAATGTAACGACTTTCACTATCTCCGATTTTGCTCGAAAGCTCATTTCCAATGGAGATGGAGCCGATCATGCTTGGGGAGGACATACACTTGTCTTGGGAGGAGATGTCAAAGGACAAGATATCTACGGACAATACCCCGAACTCTATTTTGGAAATCCTTTAGATACAGGCAATGGAAGAATCATACCGACTACTTCATGTGATGAGTACTTTGCAGAGCTAGCCTTATGGTTTGGAGCATCCACCTCCGACCTCGACCAAATTTTTCCCAACATCAATAACTTTTGGACACCAACCACAGGAAGTTCTCCAATTGGTTTTATGAATTAAATCACAAATAGACAATTGCTAAAATGAAAAAATATTTTATCATTATTTTGACTTTATTGGTGGGTTTATGGAATGAAACTGTACAAGCCCAATGTACTGATAATGGCAACTATTGGGAAGAGAGTTGGGTTTCCTGTCAAACGAGTATGAATCCCAATCCCATTAGAGGCAATACCCATTGGATTTTATACGAGTTTAACGAAAACCAATACATTGACTCCAGTTATGTATGGAATGCCAATCGAACAGGTGAAAGTGGATGGGGAGCAAAAGATGTGGTCATTGACTATTCTGAAGATGGAACGACTTGGATGCAACTAGGAAATTATACGTTTCCACAAGCTCCAGAAACCAGCAACTATACGGGTTTTCAAGGTCCTGAATTTGGCAATATCTATATCAAAAAAATCTTGGTGACGATCTTGAGTACCTACGACAATACAGGTTGTGCATCCATTGCTGAAATGCAGTTCAAAGTAGATCCAACGGCTTGTTATGGTGTGTTAGACATCTGTGGAATTTGTGATGGTCCTGGTGAAATTACGTGGTATATAGATGTGGATGGAGATGGCTTTGGAGATGCATCCTCTTCTGTAACAGAGTGCATACAACCTGCTGGCTATGTGTCTGACAATAGTGATCTATGTGATGACGGAGCATTGGGATGGAGCGATATAGGACCACTTTTTGTCAATAGTGGCTGTACCAATTGTCACGGAGGCGCAAGCGGTTTAGACCTCAGTACTTATGCTAGTTTTGCAATGGGAGGCAATAGATGTGGTCCCGGTATTTTGACAGGAACCACTTTGGTAGATATTATTACTATTGATGATTATGATGGATGCGGTTCTACGCTTTTTGCACCTGCCATGAATGGTAGAACCAATATTCCATTGGATGCAGCAGAATTGGAAAGAATACAAACTTGGATCAATGGAGGTGCGCCCGAAAATTGTGCAGACTTCGATTTAGGATTGACAAGTGTAGGTTTGAAGGTGTTTTTAGAAGGAGCCTATGAGGTAAGTCAAGGTCTGATGAGAACAACCCTTAATGACGAAAACTTATTGCCGACTCAACAACCTTACAATGTGTCACCTTACAATTATATGGGAACAGAAACCCTTACAACTTTCCCTGCTAAAATGGTTGATTGGGTATTGGTCGAGTTGAGAACGGGTAAAGATGCGGCTTCTAAGGTCGAAAGCAAAGCAGGTATTTTGATGGACAATGGTGAAATCAAAGATACCGACGGAGTAAGTGATTTAGTGTTTGACTTGCCTGGAAACTTGAATTATTACTTTGTGATTCGCCATCGAAATCATTTGGACGTGATGACGGCTGTTTCCATGAAGAATTTACCGACCTTGACTTATGATTTTACAACCTATGCGACTCAAGCGTATGGAGTGCAACAACTTAAAGTTTTACAGGATGGAGTAGCAGTCATGCATGCTGCCGATATTACCCAAGATATGGTGATTCAAATTACCGATTATGATGCTTGGAAAACAGATCCAGCACTTTTGGATGTCTATGAATTGAATGATGTCAATTTGGATGGTGTGGTACAAGTAACAGATTATGACCTTTGGTATTTCAATCGAACCAAGATCGCACCGATGGAGTTGAGTTATTAGGGACGAGTGACGTTTGCAGTTCAGTTCGTGGTTTTGGGACGATGGGACGTTTGCAGTTCAGTTCGTGGTTTTGGGACGGTGGGGCGATAATTTCTTATCAAAGACAAATCTTTACGTCTTACATCACTTTAAAGAAGTACTGTCCAAATCCAACTAGCCCCGATAGAAGTGGTATGCTAAAGGCAGCATGGGCAAAAGGTTTTGCGAAGGACTTTAGCATAAGAACGGATAGCGGGACTTGCTGTAACGACGAAGCTCTCAACCCTTCGCTCCTAATAATGCGTAAAGCAAAGAAAAGTTTTACTTCATTTTTTAGGATGAAGTGAAGAGAAAAAGTTTTACTTCATTCTTTGGGATGAAGCGAAAAGTCATCAATAAACAGTACTTTTGTCCTCAAAAAAAACTTCGATATGAATACTTTTGATTTGACATTAGTACAATTAGATAAACTCATTACCCATCACATTGGGAATCGACCCAACGAAGAAGGAACTTTCCTTTCCAATGAAACAACACAAATCCAAGCAACGACTTTAGATTACCTTTTAAAGTATTTCTTGTTGCCTTTTAAAACCGAAGAACGCTATCATTTCAACCATCCAGAAGGGCTGGAACAGAATGAAGTGTATCAATTGGTCAAAGAGATTTTTGCAGATGAAAATAACTTCGTAGCACATTCCCAAAAATTGGCGGAGTTATTATATGAATCTTCGGTACATCCCAAAATAAAGGCAGGAGAATTGAATGTGGCGTACTTTTCAGAAATCAACCTGAATGAAGAAATTGCAGAAGCCATTGGTATTTTTAAGTCAGAAAGCAATGTGCCGTTTTTGAAAATGGAAACCAATGAAGCCAAGTTTTCGATAGACCATGCCTATGGTTTTGAGATCAAAAATATCGACAAAGGCTGCATTATATTCAACACCAATGAAGGCGAAGGATATGAGATTTTGGCAATTGATAACACCAGCCGAGCTGCCGATGCCCAATATTGGAAAGACGAGTTTTTGAAGCTCTCCAATATTAGCAACAACTACCATCAAACGAGAGAGTTTTTGAACATTACCAAGCAGTTTTTGACCGATAAAGTAGGAGAGGATTTTTCCATCAATAAAAGTGAACAAATTGATTTATTGAATCGCTCCGTTGATTATTTCAAAGCCAACGAAAAGTTTGATAAGGAAGAATTTGAGGAAGTGGTGTTTGAAAATGAAGCGATGAGAGCATCTTTTAGAGCGTATGATGAAGATTACCAAGAAGATAAAGCCTTGACTTTGCCCGACAATTTTAGCATTTCAGAACAAGCTGTCAAGAAAAAATCCAGAGACTTTAAAAGCGTCATCAAGTTGGACAAAAACTTTCAAATCTATATCAAAGGCGATCCCAATATGATGGAACAAGGAGTGGATGCCGATGGACGAAAGTATTATAAATTTTATTACGAAGAAGAAAAATAGATAAAAAAGCCACGAATACACCAAACCGCAATTCGTGTATTCGTGGCAAAATCTTTTTTCATAAAGTCACCAGCCACTTGTCACTCTACTACACATTATTCATACAACACTTCTTATACTTCTTTCCACTTCCACAAGAACAAGGCTCATTTCGACCAGGGACCTTCTCCACTTTCACAGGCTTTTGAGGCTTTTTCGCCTTCTCTTGCGCCTCCTTCATAATCTCCTCCAAATTGGTGAACAAAAGCGCACCACCCAATCCATTCGGATCATTCATACTAGCTCCTTCAGGAATAATCCCAAAGACCATATAACTGACTTTAGGACGTTGTTGCGAACCGCCCAATACTTTTTGTGCAGCCGTATTAAATTCTCGCATATTCAACACCACAATATCACAGCTTTCACAAAAATTACCTGCTGAACAAGCGACCGTATATTGAGTCATATCCGCAGGGTCAGGACTATTGAAATACGTGATTAAGTAGTTTTGACGAGAGCGTTCCAAAGCACTTTCGCATTCAGGACACGTTTTTGTATTATTGTTTACCTTATGAGAAAAATATAATTTCTTAGGCATACTAGCATCTACCATAATAAATAAATTCTTTGTTGATTAAAGAGCGCAAAAATAACAAAAATATAGGTGTCTTGACGGATTTTCTTTTGGAGCGAAAGGTTGATTGCTTTGTCGTCTTGGAAAGTCCCGCTATCCGTTCTCATCCCTCTTGTAGAGCAAATTCACGAATTTGCTCTACAAGAGGGATACCACTTCTATCGGGGCTAGATGGTCAAGGTCTCAACTTCTTCGCAATAGTTTTTTACTTAGTATCAGTACTAAGTACACTGTCAATTAAGTTTCTTCCTATTTTTGAATCATCCTTATCTG
>JAHDBB010000420.1 GCA_020630635.1 Chitinophagales bacterium | reverse complement strand
CTTTCACCATAGCCGCTACTATCGGGTCTAGTTGGTTAAGAGAAGTACTTCTTAGAATCAGTTTATACTACCAAAAGATTATGAACTCACCTAAAAGCCCCCAAGTATTTATCACTTGCCACTATTCACCAGTCACTTGCCACTATTCACCACTCACTTGCCACTATTCACCTGTCACTATTTAACGAATACCTATAAAAAAAGCCCCTTCCAACGAATGTAAGGAGCTTATATATTTCGGTATTATGAGGCAAACCCCATTTATTTCTTTTGATTTGCTAAAAATTCTTTCACATTGTCTTTGTGAATCATTTTTTCTTTGTAGACGTAAGATCCTGTCTCTGGGTTTTTCTCAGAAACGACCACTTTGATATAATCTTTACCACCGCCACCACGGCCTACTTTGGAGTTTTTACTGACTTTTTTTCCCATGATTAATATTATTTTATTTCTTTATGAATAGTATGTCGTCTCAAGATAGGATTGTATTTTTTCAATTCCAATCTTTCAGGCGTATTTCTTCGGCTTTTGGTAGAAATATATCGAGACGTACCTGGCTGTCCAGAGGCTTTATGCTCTGTACATTCCAAAATAACTTGGATTCTATTACCTTTTGATTTCTTTGCCATGATATTTTATTTTTTCAATGTTACTTGTATGCAGGTACTTTGACACCTTTTTTCTCACATTCTTTGAGATAAAGGTAAATTCCTTTCTTATCAATGTTTCTAAGAGCGGCAGAAGACACTTTTAGTTTAACCCACTTGCCTGTTTCTGGTACAAAAAACCTCTTGGTATGGAGATTTGGAACAAACCAACGCTTGGTTTTTCGATGTGACTTGGAGACATTATATCCTGTAATGGGCTTTTTTCCTGTCAGTTGACATATACGTGACATGATACTTTCTTGTTTAATTTTTCAAATTTAGGGTGCAAATATCGCTAAAATATTGATTATTTCCTAATTATTTTGAAGTTTGTTGTGGGAATGGTGGTCTATTGTTTGATTCTTGCCATGAATACACGAATGGATGATAGTGAAAAAGGACTGGTGACAGGCAAATTGTGGTTCTATTCTTGATTTTTGTCCTGAAATAAGGTGGAGTCCTTTCAAAAATAAACCCGAATTAATTAAATTCTAATCTTAAATTCTAAAACTATTCAGTTCCTACAGGGAGAAACCACAACGCTCTAGCCCCGATAGGAGTGGTATCGCCCTTGTAGAGCAAATTCATGAATTTGCTCTACAAGGGCGATAAGAACGGATAGCGGGACTTTCTAATGCGACGAAGCACCGAACCTTTCGCTCCTACTAAGAAATCACCAATAAAAACAGAAATTTTGTACTTTTGTTATATCTTAAACTACAACTATGCAGGATAATGGTTTAGACCCCAATAGAATCGTCGATCTTAATAATATAGCTGTCTATCAAAAAGATACGCTTATTTTGGATAATGTAAGTCTCAAAATTCGTAAAGGAGAGTTTGTGTATCTGGTCGGAAAGACGGGTACAGGAAAGTCTAGCTTATTGAAAACCCTTTATGGAGATTTGCCTTTACAACAAGGCATTGGTCATGTGGTTGGCTTTGATTTGAGTGAAGTTACTTGGAAAAATGTGCCGTATTTACGCCGAAAAATGGGGATTATCTTTCAAGATTTTCAGCTTTTGACCGATAGAAATGTCTTTAAAAATCTGACTTTTGCCCTTAAAGCAACTGGTTGGCGAAATAAGGGAGAAATTCAACAACGTGCAACGATTGTGTTGGAAAATGTGGGGATGATGCATAAAAAAGAAGCAATGCCTTATGAATTGTCTGGTGGTGAACAACAACGAATTGCGATTGCTCGCTCTTTGCTCAATGATCCTGCTCTGATTTTGGCAGATGAGCCAACTGGGAATTTAGACCCTGAAACTTCCCAAGAAATCATTAATCTGTTATATCAGATTTGTCGGCAAACGGAAACGGCTGCTTTTATCGGAACACACGATTACAATATTATTCGTCAATTTCCAGGTCGTATTATTAGATGTATCAATGGGAAGGTTCAAGAACAATCGGAGATTTGATTATGGATGGCTGTATTTATACACAACGACCTAAAATCTCCCTGTAAGAGACAAAAGGTATAAAATAACACGAATGAAGGGACTCGAACCCTTATCGCCAAGATATTGGGGTCTTGGATTTTACCAATTAAACTACATTCGTGTTAAGCTGACCCAGTGGGAATCGAACCCACGACCTTCTGCTTAACAGGCAGTTGCTCTAACCATCTGAGCTACAGGTCAAATTGTTGCGAAGGAGGGACTCGAACCCCCGAAATTCCTGCTTATGAGACAGGTGAGATGCCACTTCTCTATTCCGCAATGTTAGGGAAAAGGAACAATACCAATTCCCTTATAAGCAACAAAACTACATGGCTCTATTATACTACAAAAGGTTCCGCTTGATGCCATGCTCTTTGTTTATACCATTGTTGTTTTACAATCATGGAAGCATATAAAATGTTTTCCTTCTCATGAATGATCTGTCCGACAAACTGACTATGTGTAAGGGTCTCCAAAGTCAAAATACTGTGCGTTTGTTCCATTTCTCTTTCAAAAGTATCAGTTAAAAGTCCTCGTATTTTTTCCTTTGCCATTTCCTCCATTGCTGCCTCTGCATCCTCTAATGCCTTCCTTAATTCTGGCAAAGTCGTTACATTTTCATCCAATGCTACTCGACCTTTTGGAAGGGTTAAGTCTTCGCCCATTGAAGTTTGATATTCGATGGCTAAAGAACCGTAGCATTCTCGAATCAAGGCAGGCCAAATGGCTTTCCAATAAGAGTAAGAGGGCGTTCTTTCGATTCCAACTACTTCTCCATCCAACAAAATAATCGCTCCTACTTGTCGGGGTAAACTTTCAAATTCCGCTACAAATTCATCCAATTCTTTCTTAAACTTTTTCAAGAAATACTCTAAATGTCCTTTGGGCTTGGCTCCTAAGTTTTTATTGAATTGCGTGATACTCTCCCAAAGTTTACTGTACTTTTTTTCTTTGCGTTTATTCAGTGCTATCTCTCTCAATGAAAAAGGTAAAATCAGCATTTTGTGTTTTCCTTTGTCCATATAGCCACCTTGCGACTCCTGAATGCACATAGCTGTGTCACAAGTTTTATCGCTGCGTTTATCGACTATATCTGCATGTGCCATTGCATGGTCTTGCGCTCTTTGTTCGATGACATAACCCACATGAGCAGGCACAATTAACAATTGGTCCGTCGGATTTTCAAAAAACAGGGAACCATAACTTCCTGTTCCTACTTGGATTTCATTAGGCGATACAAAACGATCATCGTCTAAGTCGCTCAACAATGGAATGACTTGCATATATCCGACACTTTGCATTCGTCCAATGCTGGTTCCTTTCAATAATTCTTGTATGGTAATGCCCTTTTTTCGACTAAATAATTGATTTAAATTCATGTTTTTATTTTTATTTTTTTTAGGAGCGAAGGGTTTTTTGCTTCGTCGCAATGGAATGTCCCGCTATCCGTTCCTATGAATGCAGCCAACATTTTATTAAGCCAGCGCTTATGCATTCATACCACTACTATCGGGGCTAGTTGTATTTGGTTTCAACTTCTTAGTACCATTTTTGTCTCTCATAGGCTTCATCCTAAAGAATGAAGCAAAACTATTTTCATCTTAGATTCAAAAAATTAAATCGTGTGTCACTATAAAACTATCGACCATTGACTTTGGACTATTCATCCAACAAAGGAACTGTCGTTTTCAAAAGAGCTTCTACGCCCTTTTCAATATCAATTTCAAACATAGCTTTTAACATACTCAATCCTAAAGCTTCTGTATTATTGACAGGTAAAGCGGTAATCAATTCGCTAAGTTTTCGGATACCTCCTGACTCTGCCGCCATCACTGGACTAATCTGTAAAACAGGGATCGTCACACCAATTTTTCTAGCGAGCTGTAAAACCTCATTGACTCGTCCTGCGGGTGTGTTTTCGTAACCATCTGATAGGATAAAAATGGTATCCACTTCTTTCTCCAGTAAATCCAATAATCCATAGGCTAAGGAGGTATCACCATTCGCTGTTAAAAGAATTTTATCTGCTTCTATATCATTTCCACAAGTAACGATTTCGGCTTCTTCGCTCACTGATTTCAAGACATCTCTGACAGCTAAAGTAGTCGCCAAAGGACGCATCCATTGAGTGGTACTACCTTCCATAGATTGAGAATGGTCTATCAAAATACCGACTCTTTGAAATTGTAAGGGCAAAGATTTTGCGACATTCAACGCTTTTTCTTTCAAGGCTTTTTTGATCTCTACTGTTAATCCTTGTTTGAAAGCATAGATGTATAAACGTACGGCATCATAGTCCATCGGATTAAACTTCACTTCTACTTGTGCTTCTTTCGCCTTTGCTTGCATCGCAATCTTCTGACCCTTTGTCAACTGCCTTTTCGTCAATTCTAATACTTCGGCTGCTGTATTTTCTTTGTGATAAGTACTTCTGATGCCTTCCAACACCTCATAAGACAGCTTAGCTCCTTTATTCAAATCTTCTTTGGCTTCTTGATAAGATTTTAAAAGCGGTAAAACATACTCTCGTTTGACTCCTAAAACAAACGCTACACATTCAAAGATAATATGAGTTAAATTCGATCCTTCATTATATTTTAAAATACTGTTCTTCAAAATTCCTCGCTCTTTGGAAGAAAGCGTATTAGAAGGTTTTGCAAGGATGGCTTTGATGATACTGGTGTTTCGTTTACCCCAAGCATGTTCTAAGGCTTCTGCTACTTTGGTCTTGTACTTTGTCACCCAACGCTCCAAGTTTTTCTCACTCAAAATGCTTCTCAAAATTAACTTTCGAGTACGAGCATTGTTGATTTTATTTGTTTTGAATTTTACAAAAAGTTTGAGCTTACGGGGGACTGATAACTGTCCAAAGATTTTGGTAATCAACTGATTTTCTTGGGTATCTTCTAAGAGGGTGTGGGTGCTTCTTTGGGTACGCAAAAGGTTGATAATGCTCAATTGTTTGGAGTAATCCATGAAGCCTGGCAATAGTAAAGCGAGGGAGTAGATGCTTCTATCCAACTCCAACAGTTGTTGATGGATACTTTGTATGGCCTTCTCTTGTTCTGCCTTCGTATTGTAAAAGGTCGCTTTGCCTGTTGCTGTACTTGCACTTTCAATAAATGAAAGAAAGGTTTGGGCAAGGACACTTTTTTGTTCCTCTGTCATTTGTGCCAATACTTTTTGAGATTGGCTATGCGTTAAAGTTTCCATTGTGAAAGTTGGTAAATTTTGATAAGTAAAGTGACAAGTTTCAGGTGACAAGTGACTTTTAAATAAAAATCAAGATGTCAGTTTATTTTGTCATTCACTTTTAATTTGCTAATAATATTGCTTGAATATTTGGAACAGCGACTAACTGTTCCTACCACTTTTAATAATAAAGGTTAGGATAGGTGTTATTTTGGGTTACCACTTATACTAGTAGTGTAAGGTTGATTTTCAGTCAACTGAGTTTGCTGTAATAACACCGTAGTTCCCTTTTTATTTACACATTCTATAAATCACTATTGAATAGTCTTTTTTGGGTTACAAGTTTTAGGTGACTGGTTGCTTTTCAGTTCACTATTTTTCATAGTCACTTACTTGTTATTGAAAGGGTCGATTAAAAAAGAAAGGGGATAGTTTGAATAGACAAGGTTGCTTTCCTCTCGTACACGCTGGATTGTCTTTTCGGTTCCCCCTTCTATATTAAATCACCACATTGTTTTTTTTTAATTCTAAATAGTTCTGTTACTAAAAGTTGTGTCCTCAACCAACTAGACCCGATAGTAGTGGTATGCTAAATGTAGCGTTGGCTAAAAGGGTTT
>JAHDBB010000419.1:3162-5905 GCA_020630635.1 Chitinophagales bacterium | reverse complement strand
TTCAAGGTCCTTATATCTGCTATCAATTGATTGATTGATACTTTATTCAGTCCGTTGTAAATGCCTCGAATGTGTCGATTTTTGTCAATCAATACAAAGTTTTCGGTATGCAAAAACTCATTATCTTTTTTATCTACGCCCAAGTCTTCTTCCACGAAATAATCTTTTCGTCCCAATTTATAGATCGCTTGTTGTGTGCCTGTAACGAGATGCCATTTGTTGGATAAGATGCCTTTATTTTCAGCATATCTTTTCAAGATTGAAACAGAATCTTTTTCGGGAGTAACAGAATGAGATAAAAGCAAGACTTCCTCATCTTCTAAAAAAGCTTCTTGTAAGATAGCCATATTATCCGTCATCTTTGGACAAATACCTGGACAAGTGGTAAAGAAAAAATCCGTCACGTAGATTTTATCCTCAAAGGTTTTGGCGGTTATCGTCTTTCCATCTTGGTTGGTCAATCGGAAATCGGATATACGATGAAAATTCGTCAATGATGGATCTTTGGGACTTAACCAATGTGGGGTAAAAAAAGGGTCTTTATAATAAGGCAAATTTGCTACCCTACTATCGACTTTATCCTTTGTTGGTCCACATCCAACTAAGAACAATACTAATAAAATGATGGATATACGCATTTCTTTAAATTCCAATATCTAAATTTAAAATTCTAAAATGGGTCAGTTACTATCGGGTTCTATCCATAACGAACTAGCCCCGATAGTAGTGGTATAAATACAAGAGCTTTGCACCACAAGTCGAAAAGACTTACGGTAAAGCTTTGCTGCGATTATAAGAACGGATAGCGGGACTTTCCGTAGCGACAAAGTACCAAACTCTTCGCTCCCAAAAAATACACGAATTGAACCGAATTAATAATTTATCATTCATAATTCACCATTATTAACTCCTTTCGCTCCTAATAAGAAGGAAAACTCTAAATAAACTGCATTGATCATTTATAATTCACCATTCATAATTAAAAATCATTTATCACCATACTGTATCTCCTCGTCCTCCAATTTATAGCACAGATTCGCCCTTTTCAATCCAAAAATCCGCCCATTCTTCGCCTCATAGTTATTGTACAACTTGCCATTTTCTCGCCAAGATTGTTGCAAGCCTTCTTCCCTACCCTCCACCAATTGCCGACGCTTAAACTTTGCCCCGCTTTGATACCATTGTAGTTGAAGCCCATGAGCCACTCCATTTTCAAAAGAAGATTCCGACCTTAATTGACCATTTTTCCACCAAGTTTTAGAGTTCCCATGTTGCTTTCCCTTGACATATTGACTTTCAAAACTCAATGTCCCATCCTCAAACCATTTTTGATAAAGCCCATGTTTTTTGCCATTCAAATAATCTATCCGAACCGCCTCCACCCCATTTTCAAAATAGGCAATAGAGGTTCCCGAAAAAGGTTTTTCTTTATGATAAACCAATCCCTCTGTCGGTCTCAAATTTAAAGAATCTTCGATGACTACAATATTAGGTACTTGGGTTAAGACAGAAATAGGGCTAATGTCTTGCTTTTTTTGTTGGCAAGATATTAACCCTACTAATAAACTTGAAAAAATCAATCCTTTATTGAATGTCATTGGGTGTCCCTTGATAATCACCAGGAAATAAAATATAGTACTCGTTTAAGTAGAGTTCGTTTTGAATATGATAATGATATTCCTCTTCTGTGGTATGTTGGGTAACACAGGTATGTCCACCTGACTCATCTAAATCTGTCGGATAAGTTCCTGTTGCATTACACTTTCTTCCATAAAGGAAAAAACCATCCGCCATAATTCCAATCAGTTTGTCATCATCATCAGACCAAGCCTTCGTTTCTAAATGATAATGATACGATTGAGGACCTGTATGTGCTCCTGTATAATCTAAAGAAGATACGGCATTATCTAGAGGTACATTGGGACCTTCTTCGTCATTGTAAATCATCCCACCACTGACAGCAAATCCAATCGCTCCCAATCCTGTAGAACTACTGCTAGCGGCTTTGGTAGGATTGGCAGGCACTCTCAAAGTATAAGAACCATTAAAATTGTCAATATTGCCTGGAGCCATTTGACTGTACGAAGTAACCGTTGGCTCGACAAATAAGGGATGGTTTTCATCAGCCGCAGGAGTTGGGATATTGTCTAATGTTCGTGCTGTTGTATTGGACCAATAAGGAGAAGTATGATTGGGAAGTCCGTTGGATTCTAATACCACTTCTGATCCATCCAGATAGATCGTAAAGTTATCGTCATCAAAGTCATTAAATGCTTCATGAAGCGAGACATCATCATTGTTATCATCCTCGTCATCATCATTGCAAGAGATAACGGTAAACATCGTTCCCAATGTTAAGAGTAAAAATAAAAACTGTTTCATGATTCTAATTTTTGC
The DNA here is from genome assembly GCA_020630635.1 of Chitinophagales bacterium. Taxonomy (GTDB): domain Bacteria; phylum Bacteroidota; class Bacteroidia; order Chitinophagales; family UBA2359; genus JAHDBB01. Next base: position 3,508 of record JAHDBB010000419.1, on the reverse strand, counting down.
CATTTTATTATAATCTATACAGTCACTTAGACATTATAAATTGTATCTTTATTCATTTTTTTCATAAAAAAACCCACACACCAATAAAGGCGCATGGGTTTTCTGATATTTTTAGATCAATTCTTCTAGAAACCAGCAATTTTATCTTCCAAATACTTCACAAATTCCGCATCTCCATTTTGTTTCGCCATTGCAATAAACTGACGGACATACTGAATATTCTGCTCTTTCAATCGCTTAAATTTCTTCGCATCACTTCCTCTCATAGAGTCATAGTACTTAATGTCATCTGCCAAATTGGTAACAATCTGGTCAGCAACTTCATTCCCTTTATCATTGGCTCCTG
>JAHDBB010000419.1:1911-3062 GCA_020630635.1 Chitinophagales bacterium | reverse complement strand
CCTTCCAATTGGAAGTATTTTTGTAAGCCCATATAGCTTTTTCTATCGACAGAAACCGCAAAATAAATAGGACGTTCCCAATTATTGGCAGCGATAATATCGAGAACCATCAAGTCATTTTTTAAGAGCGTTCCTTTATTCAATTTCCAGACTAACTTATCAACAATCTTTCCTGCATCCTTTTGAGGAACGGTTCCATTCGCCAACACCTTTTGTTTATCAACAGGCAAACTCAATGTTTTGGTTGGATAATAAGCGACTCGATCACCACTTTGTGTCCGCTGTTTATTTTTATCATTTCCGATAAACTTCATAATCTCTTGCAAGTTGATATGTTTACCAGCAGGAGCGACATTGGGATTCTCATAATATAAAACCATATCCCGATTAGACCCGCCAATTTGTTCTTGCCCCAATGTAAAAGGAACAGGTCCAGCATCATTGACCTTTCGCCGTTTTTGATTAATGTACCAATCAACCCCTAACAAACTAAGATTGACCACATGTACATCGGTCCGAATACCTTCCACTTCTTGTGCATACCAAAGTGGATAGGTATCATTGTCTCCTTGTGTAAAGATAATCGCATCTTGGGCGCACGATTCTAAATAGTTTCGGGCATAATCCCTCGCTGAATATCTACCAGAACGGTCATGTTCATCCCATCCTTTCATTCCCATCAATAAGGGAACCAATAGACAAATGGCAAAGGACGCTCCAACACCTGGCACTCCTTTTAGGAATTTTTGGAGCATACTATAAATCGCTATACAGCCCAATCCAACCCATATTGAAAATGCCCAAAAAGAACCTGCAAAGATATAGTCCCTTTCTCTTGGCTCAATGGGTGGTGAATTACCATAAACAGTCAAGGCTACTCCTGTCATCAAAAACAGGAATAAAACAATCACAAATCGCCGCTTATCATTCCTAAACTGGAATACTAAACCTAATAATCCCAACAAGAAAGGAAGATAATAAAAGGTATTTCGATACGGATCATCCTTAGCGTGTTGTGGTAAATTGCTTTGTGAAGGCGCACGAGGATTTTCCAAGAAAGAAGGCAAACCACTGATCCAGTTTCCATCTCTACCATTCACCGTTCCTTGTGCTTCATTTTGTCTTCCTACAAAGTTCCACATAAAGTAACG
>JAHDBB010000419.1:0-1811 GCA_020630635.1 Chitinophagales bacterium | reverse complement strand
CGAATGGGTACGGTTGTAATCGTGGAAAATCCAATCAAGATGAACATAAAACACAAGATCAGATTAAACAAGACTGGACGATTGGTTCTTCTAGCCCAAAACAGACTACCCACAATCAAGATGACTAAACCAATCAAGGATAAAATAAATCCACTATTAAAGGGCATTCCAAGACTATTGACCGTCCATATTTCGACAGCCGACATAATGTCCACTACGCCTGTAATGACAATACTCAAAAAGGCCAATAAAACCCCAATAGAAATGGCTAAGGTGAGAATAATACCTTTTAAGCTAGGTGGATCATAGCGTTTGAAATAATAGGTTAAACCAATGGCTGGAATACTCAACATATTGAGCCAGTGAACAAAGATGGAGCAGCCCATCAAAAAGGCAATAAACACCAGCCAACGGTCTGCATAAGGTTCATGAGCAATGGATTCCCATTTACAAATGGACCAAAATACAACAGCCGTAAACAACAAGGACATCGAGTACACCTCTCCTTCTACGGCTGAAAACCAAACCGTATCCAAAAAAGTACCGGTCAATCCTGCAATCAATCCTGCTGCCAACATTAAATAAATATTGGTTTGGGTATATTCGCCATGTCGGCCGATCACGATTTTTCGTGCCATATAGGTCGTAATCCAAAACAAAAACATCATCGCCAATCCAGAAGAAAGAGCCGACATAAAATTGACAGAAGCAGCTATCAAATCGGGTCGCCCGATCATTTCTGGAATAATGGTAAACATCCGTCCTATCATCAAAAACAATGGCGCACCAGGAGGGTGAACCACTTGCAATTTGTACGAGGACGCTATAAACTCTCCACAATCCCACAAACTGGCGGTGGATTCCATGGTAAGGGCATATACAATGGTGGCAATAATTCCCACCAAAATGCCCAGTATGGTATTAAGAGATTTAAACTGGTTCATATTAAGGGTTGTAACTTTTAGGTAAGTGGTTTTTATTTTTGTTTTTCACTTTTCTTTGGAGCGAACTTTTGGGTACTTCGTCGTAACAGAAAGTCCCGCTATCCGTTCTCATTCGTGTCGCCAACGTTTTAGGAAGCCAACGCTTCTACACGAATACCACTACTATCGGGGCTAGATGGTTACGTTCCCAACTGATAGGAACTGAACCGCATTCGTGTATTGTTGGCAAAAAATACGAAATGGACAGAAAATCACTTGCGACTCATCATCAACACACCTACCTATTAATTTATTTTAAATACATTTTTAACAAATGAGTATAAACGGCAACAAAATTACTAAAATACCTTGTAAAATTTGTATGCAATTGACTTTATCCAAAGATTGTCAAATATACCACCAATATACGGCATCTTTCAAAAGATAACAGGATTATTAACAGGCTTTAAACAAAATAGAAAGAAGGTTAAGTTTTTTTGAGAAGATTTTTAGATTTTTTAAGAAGTAATATGGTTCAGTTCGTGCTTTTGGGACGAAGGGACGTTTCAGTTCATTAGGTGCTTTGGGGACGAAGGGACGATTTTTGGTTCGTTTTATGCTGTCGGGACAAGAAAACATTTTATTTTTTGATTTAACGTAAATTCTGGATTAATGACATTATAAATTACTGATTTACAATCAAATTATAACCGAAAAAGAAGCGTTGGCCTGCTAAACTTCGGGGTGGCGGGGCGTTGGCTTTGTGCTAGGAACCATAAGTTTAGCGAGATTTTACTTCGGGGTCGCCCAGACATTTTTATCGACTGAAAAAGGAAGGCCCGTCTGGCGAAGACAAGGAAACGAACAGTCAAAACACACAGAGAATGG